>NZ_JALKIK010000002.1:0-234544 GCF_023050955.1 Anaerobiospirillum sp. NML120511 | reverse complement strand
GACAGCTCAATAAAAAGGCTCGTTGTGCGTCTGGCTGACGATGCTCAGCTGCTAAATGCAGTAGGCATAATTGCTGCCGCTTTAGAGCTTAGAAAAGCCGCTTAGCACGTATCATGCGTATGCCCTGCCTGTCTGCAGACTTCTTAAGACTGATTACAAAGTACCTGGCACTCACCGAAATCTCCTTAAACTGTTAATTGCTCCCTATGACTGGCGTGGCACAGGCTTGATGATTACCGGAGCTGAAGATCTTTTCAGGACTAAAGACGGGTAATTTTATGGTCAGCGCGATCACCAATGGTTGATTCGAAAACCGGCTCAGCATAGAAGTGATTATGCGGAAAAACCGCAAAGGTTTTTAAATTATTCCATGCAATAATGCCATTAAGATAATCCGCTGGCAAGCGCACAGGATAGCCAATTTCCAGCAGTTTGCGACATGCTGATGCAGTAACTATGTACATCATGTTGAACAGTACAATACGCCTGGTATTGAAGATGGCATCAAGTACATCGTTGCGCATGCCCAGACGCTGGAAGTAGAAGTTCTTATCCTCCCTGAAGAAGTATTTGCGGGCTCCTGGCAGACTGCGAATGCCGTAATCTGAGGAGAAGTTGATGACATCCCATGACTCTTTGATGCAGTCCACTCTGGCTACAGCCTCAAAGGCATCAGGATGAGGCTGGACATCATCTTCCATAATGACGGCATGCTCAAGGCCCTGATCAAGGATGTGCTGATACAGTCTCAGGTGCGACAGAGCGCAGCCCTTTTCAGCTGGCGAAAGAGAGCCGCCAATGGACACACTGCGGCCTGCCTTCATGTTCAGGACAGGATCGGATCCGCTGTGAAACAGAGCCTGCTCCTCAGGAGTCATCTCCTTGCCATAAGTGGCGTCAAAGATTTCAAAATCCACGCCCTGACTGGACAGAATTGAAGAGATGCTTGCGCGTCTTTCAACTGACTTCTTAAGACTGATTACAAAGTACTTGGTGCTCACTGAACATACCTTTTGAAATTAACCCGTGCATTCCCCGAAATCATGCACGCCAAGTAAGGCAAGCCGGCCGGCCGGGCGGCACAGCAGCATGGCCGCATTGCGTCATGCCCGCCTTACCGTGCTGGCTCAGTCATGCCCGCCTTACGGGGCTGGCTCAGGGGCGCTATATGTCCGTCTTTCAGTCATGAATGCGCTTGAGGACGTATTCGGCAAGACTTACAGGAACTTCGCCCACAACAGAATACTCATGCGAGGAGCTGTTCTTTCTGACAATGGTCAGAGTGCCATTGCTTAAGACAGGGTAGAAAATAGAGCTTCGCTTGTTGCGATAAACTCGAAATGAAGTCAGACCATCGGAGAACTCCTGATAAATGCACTCCGGGCCGCCCTCAGGATAGTCACCTGTTGAGGCCAGAGTATAGACATCAGGGATACTAAGCTCTTGCCAGATTTTTTTGCGGTTGTGCGGAATATCAGTCTGCTTCTTGTCAGCTGAGGCAGCAAGACGGCCATCTCTGCCTGAGGCATTAAGTGAGGCGCCGGCCTGACTTGTGGTATCTGTGCTCAGGGCGCCACCGGCAAGAGCGCTTTCCGCTCCGGTTGTCTGCTTACACTTGTCATCGCCATCGGCACAGGGCGGGGTGCTGAGCTGGACGCTGTCTGCCAGCATGCTGGCAGTCTGGCCTGACTTCCGGGCTGTTATGGAGCTGTCATTTTCGTCCCTGCTGTCGTTTTTATCATGCCTTACGGATGATCGGCGCGCCTCAAAATCAGCCTCTCCCTTTTCGGCCTTGTCAAAAACGGCATCGGCAATTGGGAAATCAATGCCGCCAATAATGCGGCTGTCCATGGTGGTAAGTCTTCCTGAAACCGTTCCCTTGCTGTCTACAATGGTCAGCTCAATAGGAAAGTCAGATTCATCTTCCTTGGCCAGGATAAATGAATATCTCAGACCCTCCTGAGGAATAAGACGGATAAGACTTACACCTCTGCCCATAACACGGGTACGGCCGGTCAGCACACAGGAATAGTTCTTAAGCTCCTTGCGGCTGCCAAAAAGATTGTCCCAGATCAGGGTAGGATGCCAGGTAAGAGGATGAGAGCTGCCGGCACTGTTAGCATAATCAAAGCCTTTGCCATCACGCAGGGCATAGCCGCGCACTTCACCGTTGAGGCTTTGCCAGAGCACATAGTGCTTGCCGTTGAGGCCATTGCTCTGCAGAGTGATATAAGGCGCAATGACATTGTTGGAGCCTGAAAAAATGATTACTGACTGGGTGGTTGCTGACTGAACCTTGTCCCTGCTCTCATTGAAAGAATCCATACACTGCAATGTGGCATCACCACTGTCTTCCAGTGCCCTGACCGGCGCACTGCCCCAGGCAGGCCCCTGCAGCAGATTCAGGCCGGCCGATCTCGTTTCTGCCATGGCAGCTGAGGACATCAGCATGCCTGAGAGCGCAGAAAGTACCAAAACAGATTTGAGCTTCATAAGATCACCATTTTGCGGCTGCTCTGCAGCACTGTTATTACCATTGTGTGGCAGTCCGGCTGCAGGACACAGCTGCACTCCAGTATCCGGATCGCGCAACTGCATGAATGCAGCACCATCTTATTCTATCTTATGAAACAGACATTGTCTGACTGCCTTGTCATGAATGAGCACAGCAGCTGCGCAAAGTCAGCAAGCAGGCCGCCAGGGCATGCCTGGCCGGCATCGGGCTGGCAAGGCCGGCCATGGCGGCCAGGCAGCGCGCTGCAGCTGGAGCGGTTCAGATCAGGGCGCAGGACACGGCCGGTTTGAAAAGGGCATAAAAAAAACCTGCATTCCGTCAGGAAAGCAGGCTTTTTTGTTCAGCAAGTAACTGTTTGAAGCTTACTTGTTGGAGGCTGTGTCCAGAACATAACCTCTTACATAGACATTGATCTTATCAAGCTCTTCTTTCTGCTTCTGCTTGAGATCGGCCTGATAGCCAGGGGCGATCATTTCGCCATTTTCCTGGACAGCGTCGAGATTGATCATCATCTCATTGTCGCTGTTCTGATAGCTGGCAAGGCTCAGACCAACAACAGGACCGACATTGGTGGCGGCAGTAGAGGCAACGCTCTCCATGACAGGGGATGAGGCATTGTAGGTCTGCAGTCCGATGACGGCTACGGAAGCAACGGTTGCAGCAATGGCAATCTGAGAGGCGAAAATACCGGCCTTCTTGAGATTGAGCATGCGCAGTAAAGGACGGGTTGATGCGGCTGCAGCACCCTCAGCACTGTCCTGAGCGCCTGATCTGTCAGCAGCGCTGTTAAAGGAAACCCTGAGTGAGGAAGGCAGATCGGCTGTGTCGTCGTATGGAGGAACCCAGGCCTTTTCCATGTCTTCCTTTGCAATGGCGGCCATGACCTTGTCAGAAAAGTTAAGGTCGATCTTTTCAGGCAGCTCATTACGTAAGGAGCTTCTGATTAATGCCCAGTTTTTGAGATGAGACTTGACCTCATCTGAGGAGAGCAGTTCAGTCATCCCGGATGACTGCTGATGGCAACGTCCATCAAAAAGATCCGAGGCGTTCTGAAGATGCTCGTTAGTTTTTGATGAAAGGTTTTGCATAAAATGCTCCAGCTAATTTCCTTGTGAAAACTGAGCCATCTTTTCTTCTATGTACTGACGGGCGCGGAAAATACGCGATCTTACAGTACCTTTTGGAGTGTCCATCAATGAGGCAATTTCCTCATACGACAGCTCCTCTACTTCTCTCAGCAGAATGGCTCGTTTTAATTCCTCAGGCAGTTCGTTCATTGCCTGAATAATCAGATCGTGCAGCTCATCTGATTCAATAAGACTGTCAGGACTCTCTGCATTGGTCAGAAGCCCCCGGGAAACCTGCTGGTTGTCAAAATCAGGATCGTCGACATCAAGTGTCATACGATGCTTCTGATTCTGCTCCAGATAGGACTTGGCCGTATTGCAGACAATACGGTAAAGCCAGGTATAAAAGGAGCTCTCGCCCCTGAAGTTTCCCAGAGCTCTGTAAGCCCTGATAAAAGCTTCCTGTGCCACATCGTTGGCATCAACATGATTGTGCACGTAACGGAAAGCAACTTCGCACACCTTATGCTGATACCTGAGCACAAGTATGTTGTAGGCCTCTTTATTGCCTTGCTGCACCATTTCGACGATAGCATGATCACTGGCGGCTGCAGGATCTTCCAGATCTTTGTTTATCGTCATAATGGCCTTCCAACATTGTGATTCAAGTGTTTAGACATGAGGGTTGCAGTTAAGTTCCCCAAAAGTTCCCAAAATGATTATGCCGTGAACAAAGCCTTACTGGATGGGCCTTTGTCGGCATGCGGGCGTGCCCCTGCACGTGCATCAAATCAGGGCAGAGCCGGTCTGGCAAGTGTTAACCAGATGCACCGGGACAGCCATTATAAAACAAATGCATTATCTGTAAGAAATGTACCCCTGCAGCCCCGTTGACTTGCCCTTTTACTGTAAAACAGCAAAAATCACCGCATAAGGTATACAAAACACCTGTCCGGCACTGATGTTTATAAACGGCTGGTTTTATAATCAGGTTCAATCTGGTGCAAATCTGTATTAATTTTGCCCACAGATCCACCAGGGATCTACAATCATATCAGCAGTAATCTCGCTGCACAGGCTCAGCCTGAAGACGAAAGTGTCACCTGAGCTGAACAATCTGAAACAATAGGGGGTCGGACCTATGGAATTTTCAACAGACTGCCTCATCATTGGAAGTGGTGCCGCAGGACTTACCCTGGCCTTGGGTATTGCTAAAAAGGCAAAGGTTATCGTTCTTTCAAAAGCAGATGTTTGCGCAGGATCGACCAACTATGCTCAGGGCGGCATTGCCGGAGTCTACAACATCAAGGATGATGAGGACTCAATTGAAAATCATGTCAAGGACACCTGTGTTGCAGGCTCATTCCTCTGTGATGAAAACGTAGTCCGCTACGTTGCCGAACATGCCCACGACTCAATCCAGTGGCTCATTGATGCCGGCGTTCCTTTTGACATGAAGGAAGAACCTGCCGGAGAAGAGCAGTCCCCATATCACCTCCACCGCGAAGGCGGCCATTCAAACAGACGTATCTTCCATGCCGAAGACCACACTGGCCGCTCCATTCAGGAAACCCTCGTAGCCCGCGCCCGCGAAAATCCGAACATAACCATTCTGGAAAACCGCTACGCCATCGATCTCATCACCACCAAGAAGCTCAACCTGCCAGGCAACCGTGTCCTCGGTGCCTATGTACTCAATGAAGAGACCGACCATGTCGAGACCATTAAGGCACGCTATGTAGCCCTGTGCAGCGGCGGCGCCTCCAAGGTCTATCAGTACACCTGCAATCCTGAAGTCAGCTCCGGTGACGGTATTGCCATGGCATGGCGTGCCGGCTGCCGTGTAGCCAATATGGAATTCAACCAGTTCCACCCTACCACCCTGTTTAATGCCGATGACCGCAACTTCCTGCTGACCGAAGCTCTGCGCGGCGAAGGTGCCACCCTTGAGCGTGCTGACGGCAGCCGTTTCATGCCTGAGTATGATGAAAGAGGTGAACTGGCTCCACGTGATATTGTGGCCCGAGCCATCGACCACGAGATGAAAAAGACCGGTGCTGACTGCATGTACCTCAATATCAGTCACAAGCCGTCTGAGTTCGTTAAAAAGCACTTCCCTACCATCTATGAGCGCTGCCTCAAGGTAGGTGTGGACATTACAAAGCAGCCTATCCCAATTGTTCCAGCAGCTCACTTCAACTGCGGTGGCGTAATGGTAGACAGCAAGGGCCGAACAGATATTCTCGGACTTTATGCTGTAGGTGAAGTGGCCTATACCGGCCTGCATGGCGCCAACCGTCTGGCCTCCAACTCACTGCTCGAATGTGTGGTTTATGGCCATGCAGCTGCTGCCAACATGCTCAGGCACCTTGACATTGATGACAGCGACTATATCGTCAGTCTCAATATTCCCGACTGGGATGAAAGCCGCGTTACCGACTCTGATGAAGAGGTGGTTATCACCCATAACTGGCATGAGCTGCGCCTTATGATGTGGGACTACGTGGGCATTGTGCGCACCAACAAGCGTCTGCAGCGTGCTCTGCACCGTATCAACCTGCTCAAGCGCGAGGTCAGTGAGTACTACTCAAACTTCAAGGTTTCCAAAAACCTGCTGGAACTGCGCAACCTGCTGCAGGTGGCTGAAATCATAGTGCTCTCCGCCCAGGAGCGAAAGGAGTCACGCGGTCTGCACTACTCCCTTGATTACCCTGATCAGCTCGAGCACAGCGGCCCAACCATTCTGTCTCGCGAGTGCGTCAAAGACTGACCTTGACTGTCTTTAACTGCACATTATTCTGAGCCCGGAGCTCAGGCTTAAAAGGCGTCCTGCGACGCCTTTTTTGTGCACTTAACCTGCAAATCAGCCTTAAGTGCCAATTTCCTGCCGGTAATGTGATATGGTGTTCCTTAATTATGATGTCCTACGAAGGTGCTCACATGCCAAAAGTATCGGTACTTACTCCAGTTTATCGCACTGACGAAGCTCACCTCAGAACAGCCATTGAAAGCATTCTCAGTCAGAGCTTTGAGGATTTCGAATTCATTTTGCTTGACGACTGCCCTGATGACCCGAGACGGGCCATTATCGAGTCCTACAAAGACCCGCGCATTGTCTATGTGGTAAATGAGAAAAACATGGGCATTTCTCCGTCCCGCAACAGGCTTGTCGAGCTGGCAAAAGGAGAGTACCTGGCCATATTCGATCACGACGATATCTCCCAGCCGCAAAGACTGGAGCGTCAGGTTGAGTTCCTTGATGCCCATCCTGACTATGGCGTGGTGGGCTGTCAGGGCCTTGCCATTCCCAGAAATGAGCCCTTGCATTTTCCTGTAGAGCACGAGCAGATCAAATACGCCCTGATGGAGATTTGCGCCATTCCTCATACAGCGGCCATGGTAAGAAAAAGCGTACTTGTTGAAAACAGCATCAGGTACGAGGCCGTCTTTTCCCCTGCCGAGGACTACGCCTTATGGTCACGCATGCTGGGCGTTACAAAAATGCATAATCTGCCTGAAACCCTGTACCACTACCGTGAGCATGAAAACTCCACCACCAGCAGACAGATGAACAGGATGATTGCAGCCGACGCCGCTGTAAAAGCTCTTAACCGTCAGCTTTATCCAGTTGAGTTCGCAGTTATATCAGCCAAAATTGATTACTACAGACAGACCCGTGTCAGGACCTACATCAAGCTCTTTAATTTCATACCTTTCCTGTACTTTAAAAGAAAATCAAACTATACCTGGGTCTATCTGTTTTTCGTAATTCCTCTGTGGCGCTACAAGACCTTTTACAACAAACAGTACTGGCAAGACTGGCTGTAAATCATTTGCAGGCCGTATGGCCGTAAATCATTTGCAGGCCGTATGACAGTAAATCATTTGCAGACCGTATGACTGTAAATCATTTGCAGACCGTCGGGCATCACAACCATTTTCCTGCTCTCAGTACAACAACTTTTAGGTGGCATCGATGAAAGGTATTCTACTTGCCGGAGGCAGCGGTTCACGCCTGTATCCCCTTACCCGGACAACCTCAAAACAGCTGCTGCCTGTTTATGACAAGCCCATGATCTACTATCCCCTGTCAACACTGATGCTCTTTGACATCAGGGATATTCTGATTATCTCGACCCCAAGAGATCTGCCTAATATCAGGCAGCTTTTTGGCGATGGCAGCTCTCTGGGCCTCAATCTGCAGTATGCTGTGCAGGAAAAGCCCGAAGGTATTGCCCAGGCGTTTTTAATTGGCCGTGACTTTACTGGTGAAGATCCTGTATGCCTGATTCTGGGAGACAATATCTTCTACATCAATGAGCAGCTGGAGAACATTAAGAAGGCCTCCCAAAGCACAGCATCAGGACAGGCAACTATCCTTGCCTACCATGTGACCAACCCGTCACGCTTTGGCGTCATAGAGTTCGACAGCTCATTCAAGGTCAAATCCATTGAAGAAAAGCCGGCTGAGCCCAGGTCAAACTTTGTCTCTGTAGGTCTGTACTTCTTCCCTGGTGATGTGTCTGACAAAGCTGGATCATTGCGGCCTTCTGAGCGCGGCGAGCTGGAAATTACCGATCTGAACAATCTGTATCTCAAGGAGGACAGGCTTAATGTCCTGCCTTTAAAGCGCGGCAATGCCTGGCTTGATGCCGGTACACCCGACAGCCTGCTCGATGCCGGTACCTTTGTTCAGATTATTGAGAAAAGACAGGGGCTGAAAATAGCCTGTCTGGAAGAGATTGCCTATAAAAAAGGCTTTATTTCGGCTCAGCAGCTGGCAGCTACAGCGTCAGGTCTGAAAAACTCCAATTACAAGGATTATCTGAATAAGGTTCTTTCTGATGAGCATAACCTGTACTAAAACCGCTATCGACGGTGTTGTAATAGTCAGTCCTTCTGTCTTCAGGGACGGACGCGGCGAGTTCTTTGAGTCCTACAATATCCGGGACTTTCACGAGGCAGGTATAAACGCTGAATTTGTCCAGGATAACCAGTCCAGCTCTGTTTATGGAGTACTGCGCGGCCTGCACTGCCAGCTGGGCGAACACTCTCAGGCCAAGCTCGTCAGAGTGCTTGAGGGCAGAGTCCTTGATGTAGCCGTAGATATAAGACCCGATTCTCCTACTTTTGGAAAGCATGTAGCCGTAGAACTGAGCGCACAGAACAAGCTGCAGCTCTTTATTCCACGTCATTTCCTGCATGGCTTTGCCGTACTGAGCCCGTCTGTTACCTTTGCGTACAAGTGTGATAATCTCTACTGCCGCGAGTCGGAGTACTCAGTTCGCTTTGATGACCCGGACATCAACATTGACTGGCAGCTGCCATCCACTGATGTCATCCTTTCAGACAAGGATATGAACGCCCACAGTCTCCAGGATCTCAAGCAGGTGCTGGGCATGGCCCACTGATGCACCTCAGGCAGGCGCCGGGGCTGGTGCAGGTGCCGGGCATGGCCCTCTGACACATATGGAGCCGTCCATGAACATGTCCTGTGAGATGCCATGGGGTATGGAGACATGCATGGAAGTTTAAGGCAGACACTTAACAGAACCTGAGAATAATGTTTTTCCAACTGCACCTCAGTGGCGTTTCTTACTGATTTATTGCAGATACAGACACTTCCTAAAATTATTTATGAAGCAATCAATTTTAATTACTGGTGGAGCCGGTTTTATCGGCTCAAATTTTGTTCCTGAGTTCTGTGCCCGGCACCCTGACTACAATATCATTGTGCTGGACAAGCTGACCTACGCCGGCGACATGAGCAATCTGTATGAGTGCCACGGCAAGAGCAATTACAGCTTCATTCAGGCTGATATCTGCGACATGAATGCCATGGAAGAGATCTTTACCTCCCTTGATATTCGTGGCGTCATCCACTTTGCCGCTGAAAGCCATGTAGACAACTCAATCAACGGACCAAGAGCCTTTATTGACACCAATATTACCGGTACCTTCAACCTCCTGCAGGCTGCCTACAGCTACTGGATGACTGCACCTGGTCAGGTAAGAAAGAGCTATGAATCCTGCCGTTTTCACCATATCTCCACTGACGAGGTATACGGCTCTCTTGGAGCTGAAGGCCTGTTTACCGAAAAGACAGCCTATGCTCCCAACTCACCGTATTCTGCATCCAAGGCCAGCTCTGACCACATTGCTCACGCCTTCTTCAAGACCTATGGTCTGAATGTAACCATCTCTAACTGCTCAAACAACTACGGTCCCAAGCAGCACGCTGAAAAACTCATTCCCAAGACCATTCTCAACTGCATTGCCCTCAAGCATATTCCTGTATACGGCAATGGCAGCAATATCCGCGACTGGATCTATGTCAAAGACCACTGCAAGGCCATTGATCTTATCTTCCACAGCGGCAAGGCTGGTGAGACCTACAATGTAGGTGCCTCCAATGAGCAGACTAATCTGAGCCTGGTAAAGATGATCTGTACCATCATGGACAGAAAGCTGCCACGCGCTGACGGCCGTTCCTACATGGAGCTAATTTCCTATGTTCAGGACCGCGCAGGCCACGACTTCCGCTACGCCATAGACTCGACAAAAATCAAGAACGAACTTGGATGGGTACCTGAGACCTCATTTGAAGATGCCCTGGAGCAAACCATCGACTGGTACATCAGGAAAGCAATGTAACTTAACAGCTCCTGTGCATGGTTTGCAGCAGGCTCCTCAGTACAGCCAGAGGCTGTCACAAAGCAGGATCCCTGAAAAATAAAGGCCGGACTTAATGTCCGGCCTTTATTTTTCTGCACTGGCCCACCGGGGCCACTGCCTGGGCTAGTCAGCGAACAGGATCAGCAATACAAGCATAATGAAGAAGGTGCTGAGATTGAGTGCAATCATCTGATTTCTCAAGGAGCGGCGCTTATTGGACTCAATGATCAGTCTTTGATTAAGGCTCTGAATATTGGTGTTTGCACAAATCAGATGGTCAAATCTCAAGCCGCTGAGTGCCTCGGCAAACTCTGGTACCCGCTCAGCAGTGTCAAACCACTGGTTGACCCACTTAAAGTGCTCATGGGTAAAAACCGGCGGAGTGTCACCATAATTTATCTGATAAGGCTTAACCCACGGCTTATGACTTACAAAGTGCACAATCCTGGGGTTCTCAATACACTGAGCAAGCGGCACCGGCAAAGAATCAGGATACAGGCTCTCATCAACAGTTTTCTTTGTGTGCATGTTGATGATGCGGCCATTGCTGACCGTAATGCAGCCCAGATAAGAGGTCTGCATGTTCCATGCAGTGCTGACAAATACTGGAGCTTCGACCAGATAGTTGAGCACATCCTGATCGTGGTACTTGACCTTGATAGTGTGCATGCACTCTATGCACTTCTGCCTGATATTGGCAGCACGCCAGTTATCAAGACTGATAAGCAACATGCCGGCGTTGACGTATGAGCTCAAGGCAAGTTTCTTATCCTTACCACCTGATCCAGACTTTTTTATGAGATGGTATTTGTCACTGGACGAGAAGAGATAACTGTCCAGAGCTGCTGCGTAGATGTGATTTGTAAGGTCTACGGAGTTAAAGAGCTCTCTTACGTCTGCAAGAATCAGCATGTCAACATCAAGGTAAAGAACCTTCTTGACGGTCTCATCGAAAATCTCATCTATCACCATACGGTAATATGTTGAGTAAGAACCACTGCTGTTAAATTGTGGAAAGTCTTTAAAGAGCTCTTTGTCCACGTGCAGAATCTTAAATTGAGAGTCTACTGCCGCTGCGTGATTACGGGCCGAAAAAGCATCGCATCTGGACTCAAGATCTTTGATATTGACGCTGTCATCGACAAGAATATTGAAGACGAAAACATCTTTGCTGTCAGAAGAATTATGGGCAATGTCAGCATGGTCAATAATCGACTGAACGGCAACAAAGGTATATGGAAGATAGTTGCTGTCAGCGGCAAAAACAATATTAAACTCAGACATATACCCTCTTTATAAAACAAATTACAGAGCTTCACCAGGCAGAAAAGTGCAGGAAAATCTGTCCTGACAATGCACATTCAGGACCAATAATCGGTAATCAGACGTAATAAAAACAACCTGAAAAGTTCATTATACAATCTTGCCCCGGCACAACTCTTCACTGACGAGTGCAGCTTGAATTTTGCTCTTACAATTGTTTTGTAAAGCCCCTGACCTGTCATTTCACCGGCCAGAGGTCAGCAGTCAGTTATGCGACTGCCAGGCTGCTCTGCAGGGCGGTCTGTACTGTGCTGCCGGCCGAATTGCAGGGACAGTCAGTACTGTGCTGTCGGCTGCTTTGGATTACAGTCAGGGATGGTCTGCTTGCTGACCAGTGGGGTATGCAGGCAGTTACAGCTGGAGCATGATTGAGAGCAGAGATAAAAGTACAGATATTGTGAATGCGACTGTTGTTATTGCAATCAGGGCTTTTCTGGACTTCCTTCTCTTGAGCTGCTCTTTGTTAAACCTGTCTGTAAGGTTATCAAAGTTAGCGCTGACAATCTCCATAAACGCAGGTTTTATAGAGCATAATTCTTCACTGTACTCAGTAACTGACAGTGACTTCTGGCGCCAATCTTCAAGATAATTGATGTGGTCAAGAGATATTACCAGTGGGTCCCCTGACTTTGAAAAAGCCGTGCTGGTGCGCCATGGCTTTATCTGAGTCATGTGTATGATTTTAGGCTTCAACAGGTACTCAGAGCCACGCCAGCTGCCCATACTGCCATAAGCGTCAAACAGAGATGCGCTGCTGCGATTATCAAATGCAGATCTTGCTGCACCAGCAATTTTCTCATAAACGGCTGCCTGAACATTCCATGATGGATCAAGATAAACAATGCTTTCACGAGCTATCAAATGATTAAGAGCATCCTGATCTACCACTTCAGCATCATATTTGTCGAAAAAGCCTTTGACCTTATCGGCAAGCCCCATGTTACGCAGAGCATCTACGTTAATTAACAGCACACCGGCATTGAAATAATCCTGATGTCTGAATTTGATGACAGGGTACTCTGAGGACCTGCCTGACAGACTCCAGTCAGTACCTCTTAAATAAAACGGGATTTCATTAACTGCAGCAAGGGTTTTACTGCTAATGTCAGTGTTAACGAACAGCTCTCTGACATCATCTCTGACCAGGATATCAACATCAAGATAAAGTACAGTCTTTACGGACTCAGGAAGCAGCTTGTCGATTAAGAGCCGGTAATAGGTAGAAAAGGTTGCGTGCGGTCCCCATGGGCGATAACCGACAAAAAGACTCTTATCAATGTCTACAATATTAAAAGAGATTGCAGCTGGAGCCTTTTCATTTCGTTTTATAAAGCAACTGGTCTTTTGAGCAAAATCGTCTTTGTTAACCGAGTCATCAATCAGAATATGAAAGACCAGATGATCCTTTTCAGAGCAGTTATAGCTTGACTGAGCAGGGCTTGCTTCTCTTAGAGAGTCGACAACGGACTGTGCAGCTACCAGAGTATATGGCAGGTAGTTAATATCGGATGCAAAGACAATATTGAAATCTGACATTACTGAGACTTCCTTGAGGATATACACTGGCAAAGTGCAACAGCCCTCCACAGCATCTGTGGCGGGAGGCTGAATGTGGGCTACGGTTTGTTGGCAGGCAGATGCCAGCCCTGGCTACTGCTTTTGGGGTCCTGAGGCCGATTCTGGCTTGTGGTTCTGGGAGCCAGAGGCTGATGTCTGGCTGCTGGCAGCCATGACACTGTCTATCGCTTCAAGCAGAGGACGTGCTGCAATGGAGGCACCGTGAGCCGACAGGTGGTCATCATCATAAAACATAGGAGTACCATCGTCGTCCATTACACGGCAGCGATCATCATTGAGGCAAAGGGTGGCTCTGATATCAACAAAGTGGAAATTAGGCAGCTCCTGCTCGAGCCTGATGAAAACGTTGTCTATGGCACGAGCGCGGCTTAAATTCGGGCTTACATATCCATGCTTTATAAAATATTCAGGTGCTATTACCGTGTTAGCAAAATGCTGATACAGGCTGGTCAGAGGAGAGCTGATGCTGTCAAAGTCACGCCACGTTCTTACCAGTGGAACAACATAAAGAGCGGACGGTACGAAAAAGTGAAGGTCTGGCCTGGAACTGACTATATCCTTTAGCTCCTCGTACAGAGCCTGGTTAAAAGTAACTGCATTGCGAGTCTTCTGGCATGGCAAATCGCCTGAAACACACAAGTCAGGACGTAAATCTGTTTCCTCATTATAAACATGCTCATATTCAGACCACCTGCCGCTAATGACAACAACAGTTCCGGAGTGAAGATGATCCAGGCGCTTTATAAAATCTGATAAATTATTATATAGCCTTGATATCAATTCTTCACTAAAGCTGTCTGTCATTATGGAAAACTTCAGCTTCTGAAAAGCTAAGGCTCCATGGGAAATTACGAAGCCCACCTGGTCACCGTAATGTTTCCTGAACTCCAGGGAGAAGTGATCTGCATGGGAGTCGCCGAACAGTATCACCTTGCGCTCAAGGAGCTGATCGTAATTTGCCGGCTCGGTTCTATGACCTGTGATTGGGTCATTGACGCCAAAGCCGGACTGGCGAACATAAAGCGTGCCGGAAAGCACATTGAACTTATCCGGATCAGCGCGCCAGATCCATCCTTCACTTTTGTATGCATGCTGAGCGGTGAAATATGTACATACGAAAAGCACAGCCAGCTTCCAGCCGAAATTGCGTCTCCTTTCGACAAAGTAATAGGAAAGTGCAGCCATAATGAGCGTTGCGGCCAGGGCTGCCCACGGGTTGAGAATAAGCATCATGGCCATAATAACCATGATCGGCCAGTGATAAATATACAGCGAATAAGAAATCTTGCCCAGGAACTGGCTGACAGGATTATCAAGCAGTAATGAAGAACTGTTCACCCATATGACCATGGCAGCACCGACGACAGCCATGACCGGTGTACGCATGGACCATACAGCTGTCTGTGCGCAGATGAAAGGTGAGACGATAATAGCTGTCAGGCCGATGTAAAGCACAGCTTTACGCAGAGCAGGGGAGGTAAGAGAGCATGGATAAAGATAAACGATGGCACCGAACAGCAGCTCCCAGGCTCTGAAATGAAACATGAAATATGAGCCCTTGTCAGCCGGCAGCACAGCAGCAGCCAGAGTAAAAGCTGCTGTCAGCAGTAAAGTAGAGCGTACCGCTGCCTTACGGCCGAACATACGTCCAACAGCAGCAAGGATCACCGGATAAATAAGGTAAAACTGCCACTCAACAGACAGTGACCAGGTGTGAAGCAGGACCTTATCAAGAGAGCTTTCCTCAAAGTATCCGTCCTCACGGGCATACCTGAGATTACTGGTAAAGAGCAGGGCATATCTGAGCTCACGGGCAAAAGAAGCGAACCTTTGAGGATCGAAGAGCTGCACTGCTATGACAGAGAAGAACAGGATGGCAAAGAGCAGAGCAGGAACAATCCTGACAGCTCTGGCCTTCCAGAATGACCACACAGCTGAAACAGGCCTGTCAGCTTCTATTACTCTGCGGAAGATAATAGAAGTCATCAGGTAACCGGATATGACAAAAAAGACGTCCACGCCCAGAAAGCCGGCCGTGAACGACTGATTAAGCCAGACAAACAGAGCACTGGCCTGAAGCTGCTCAGAAAGTGGGACCAGACTGCCAAGGTGAAAGGCGATGACCATTACGACAGCAATGGCACGTAAGCCTGCTATGTCCTTACGAAATTCAGAATTTTGATGTTCCAAATCAGGCTCCTGGTCGGTAGTGCAAAACGGCCTTGCTGGTAAGTTTAATGATGGCCTTCAATGCTTAAATGTCAGTCATTATAGCGGCTCGCAGCTGCGGGCCCTGATCAGCAGATATAAAAAAACACGACAGGTTTCCCTGTCGTGTTCTTTATAGGGCAGACACCGGGTCTGCAGCACGTGCGCAGGCGGCTGCCTGCGCAGCAGGCAGGATTAGCCCTGACGCTGCTTGTGCTTTGGATTTTCGCAGATGATGCGAACTACACCGTGGCGACGAACCACCTTGCAGTTACGGCAAATCTTCTTAACAGAAGCACCTACTTTCATGATTTCTACTCCGTGTTGTGGACAGCTGCTTCAGCCATGGGCCGGGCAGCCATTAGTTTTAACGTCCGTTATTCCTGAGGTTGGCCTTACGCATAAGGTCACCATACTGCTGATTCATTCTGTGGCTCTGCAGCTGGGCTACGAAGTCCATGATTACCACAACGATAATCAGCAGAGAAGTACCACCGAAGTAGAACTGGACGTTGAACCAGTTCATCAGCAGCTGAGGTACCAGACATACCAGTACCATGTAGATGGATCCGGAGAGGGTCAGACGGGTCATCACCTTGTCGATGAAGCGGGCAGTCTGCTCACCCGGACGGATACCAGGAATAAATGCACCACTCTTCTTGAGATTCTCTGCAACTTCACGTGGGTTAAACACTAAAGCTGTGTAGAAGAATGTGAAGAAGACAATTGCTGCTGCGTACAGGAGCTCATACAGAGGCTGACCAGGCTGCAGGAAGAGTGAGACTTCCTGAAGCACGTTGGCAACAGCATTCTCGCCTTGACCAAACCAGGAAACGATAGTACCTGGGAACAGGATGATTGAGGAAGCAAAAATTGCTGGAATCACACCTGCCATGTTGATCTTTAAAGGCAAGTTGCTACGTGGCTGTGAAATAATACGGTTGCCCATCTGGCGCTTGGCATAGTCGATGGAAATACGACGCTGTCCACGCTCGACGAACACAACGAAGAAGGTAACTACGACCACTACCACGCCGATGATCAGCAGTGCAATGGTGGACAGATCACCCTGTCGGGCCTGCTCCATGGTGGAAGCGAGGGCTGACGGGAGTCCTGCAACAATACCGGCAAAGATAATCAGAGAGATACCGTTGCCAATACCGCGCTCAGTAATCTGCTCACCAAGCCACATCAGGAACATGGTGCCGGTAACCAGGGATACGGTAGTTACGAAGTAAAAACCGAAGCCCGGATTATCAACCAGACCAGGCATCATGTTAGGGATGCCTGTGGCAATACCAATCGCCTGGATTGTTGCCAGGAATAAGGTTGAGACACGAGTGTACTGAGCGATCTTGCGTCTACCTGACTCGCCTTCTTTACGAAGTTCAGCTAAGGTAGGGTTAATCACTGCCAATAATTGGATGATAATCGACGCAGAGATGTAAGGCATGATACCCAGTGCCAGAACAGAGGCACGCTCAAGTGCGCCTCCGCTGAACATGTTAAACATGCCAATGATGGTTCCGCTCTGATCATCAAAAAGTCGCTGCAGGACATCAGCATTAACGCCTGGTACTGGAATGTAGGAACCGAGTCTGAACATAATCAGACCGATTAATACAAATAACAGGCGGGAGGTTAACTCTGAGTTGCCACCCTTTGCTGCCTGTGCCTGTGCTTCACGACCCTTTTCAAGGAGCGATTTTCTAGCCATGCAAATCTCCAGAGAGCGCACTCAGTGCGCTCCGCGATTACTTGTTCTTGGCAGCAGCCTTTTCAGCCTTGTCCTTCTTGGCTGGCTTTACGATGCCAGTAGCAGCTAACTTGTCCTGAAGCATCTTGTTCTTGTTAGCACGACGAAGAGCAGACTTTTCACGACGGGCAGCAGCAGCCAGGGTGTATGATGCGATCTCAACAGTACCGCCGGCAGCCTCGATGGCAGCCTTGGCACCACGGGTAACACCAAGACCCTTAACCTCTACCTTGCGGGTGAAGTTAGGAACACGGGAAAGAACGATCTTGACGTACTTGATCTTCTTGTTGATCAGACGTGCCTTTAACAGGCTGGCCATATCAACTACGTCACCCTCAATGCGGTTTAAGTCATTGAGCAGAACCTCAGCGGTGAGGTCAGACTTTGGTGAGTAGAAGCCAAACTTAGGCAGACGGATCTTTAAAGGCATCTGACCGCCTTCGAAGCCTGGACGTACGTTAGGGCTCTTACGGGCACCAGAACCCTTGATACCACGACCACAGGTCTTGCCGAGGCCGGAACCGATACCACGGCCTACGCGTACGTGACGACGGTGGGAGCCTTCTGCTGGCTTAAGAGTATTAAGACGCATTTTTGTATTACTCCTCAACCTTAATCATGTAGCTGACCTTGTTAATCATACCGCGAATGGAAGGAGTATCCTCCAGCTCAACGGTGTGACGGATGCGGCGTAAACCAAGGCCACGGATGGTAGCAACGTGATCTGGCTTGCGGCCGATGATGCTACGTACTTGGGTAACTTTGATGGTTTTCTTCTCGGCCATTTTTTACTCCAGGATTTCCTTGACAGACAGGCCACGCTTGGCGGCGATCTGCTCAGGAGTACGCTGAGAGGCTAAGGCGGCAACAGTAGCGCGAACTACGTTGATTGGGTTGGTAGAACCATAGGTCTTAGCCAGAACATTACGTACGCCGGCTACTTCGAGCACGGCACGCATGGCACCACCGGCAATAATACCGGAACCTTCAGAGGCTGGCTGCATGTAAACCATGGAGCCGGAGTGCTCACCCTTAACAGCATGGAAAAGGGTACCGTCGTTTAAAGAAATGTTCTTGTTGATGTTACGACGGGCCTGCTCAATAGCCTTCTGAATGGCAGCAGGAACTTCGGAGGCCTTGCCATAACCGAAGCCTACACGGCCATTGCCATCACCAACTACAGTTAAGGCGGTGAAGGAGAAAATACGGCCACCCTTTACTACCTTGGCTACGCGATTAACAGCGACCAGCTTCTCCTGAAGCTCGCCAGCTTGGGTTTCTTCTTTGTGCTGCATGAACTACACTCCTAGAACTTGAGGCCAGCTTCACGGGCGGCATCAGCCAGGGCTGCAACACGGCCGTGATACTTATAACCGGAACGGTCAAAAGCTACGCTCTCAACCTTGGCAGCCAGGGCGCGCTCGGCAACAGCCTTGCCGATAACCTTTGCTGCTTCAACATTGCCGGTATACTTGAGCTCCTTGACCAGCTCCTTCTCGAGGGTGCTGGCAGCAGCTAATACGCGGCTGTCCTTGTCAATGATCTGAGCGTAGATATGACGAGGAGTGCGGGTAACGACGAGGCGAGTAACACCCAACTCGTGCATCTTGGCGCGTGACTTGGTAGCACGACGGATGCGAGACTGTTTCTTATCAAACATGGTTTTTACCTCAATCCTTACTTCTTCTTGGCTTCCTTGATACGGACTACTTCGTCAGAGTAGCGGATACCCTTGCCCTTGTAAGGCTCTGGAGCGCGGTAAGCGCGGATATCGGCAGCAACCTGACCTAAGAGAGCCTTATCAAAGCCCTTCAGGACGATTTCAGTCTGGGATGGGGTCTCACAGGTGATACCCTCTGGAAGTTCGTGGTTAACAGGGTGTGAGAAACCTAAAGCCAGGTTCAGCACATTGCCCTTGGCCTGAGCACGGAAGCCCACACCAACCAGATTTAACTTCTTCTCGTAGCCCTTATCCAGACCTACAACCATGTTCTGCAGCAGGGCACGGGCAGTACCGGACTGCATGTTGGCCTCAGCAGTTTCGTCAGCAACGTCTACCTTCAGAGCGTTGTCAGCGAAAGTAACCTTTACCTTCTCGTGAAGGTTTAACTGCAGCTGGCCTTTCTTTGACTTGATAGTGATTAACTGGCCGTCGATGGAGACCTCGACGCCTTGAGGAACTAAAACCGGTTCCTTAGCAATACGTGACATGTCCCCTCCTTATGCGACGTAGCAGATAACTTCGCCGCCTAAACCGTCCTTACGGGCGGCACGGTCGGTCATTAGGCCCTTGGAGGTAGAAATTACCGCAATGCCTAAGCCATTCATAATACGTGGAAGATCACGGCACTTCTTGTAGATGCGCAGACCAGGGCGGGATACGCGCTGGATCATCTCTACTACTGGTTTGCCTTCGTAGTACTTAAGGCCGATCTCGAGTACCTTCTTGGTGTCGCCGGAAACGTTAACAGAGGCGATGTAGCCCTCTTTTAACAGCAGATTGGCGATAGCAAGCTTCTGCTTGGAGGAAGGCATGGACACCATAACCTTGCCAGAAGCCTGGCCGTTGCGAATGCGGGTCAGCAAATCCGCAATTGGATCCTGCATGCTCATGTGTGTCTCTCCTCTTACCAGCTGGCCTTGTGAAGGCCAGGAATCTCACCGCGCATCATGTGCTCACGGAGCTTAATACGGCATAAGCCGAACTTGCGCAGGTAACCATGTGGACGGCCGGTCTCGGCGCAACGGTTGCGCTGACGGCATGGGCTTGAATCGCGTGGTAATGCAGCCAGAGCCTGAACAGCTGCAAAACGCTCTTCATCAGAAAGAGATACACTGGAAATCTTTTGCTTGAGCTCCTGGCGCTTTGCAAAATACTTGTTAGCAAGGCGCTGACGCTTGAGCTCACGGTTCTTCATGGAAGTCTTAGCCATTTAGGTTCGTCCTAATTACTTAGTCTGAGCACGGAATGGGAACTTGAAAGCCTCTAATAAGGCACGTCCCTCTTCATCAGTCTTGGCAGTGGTGGTGATGGTGATGTCAAGGCCACGGATGGTGTCAACCTTGTCATAGTCGATCTCTGGGAAGATGATCTGCTCGCGGACACCCATAGAGTAGTTGCCACGACCATCAAAAGACTTTGAAGATAAACCACGGAAATCGCGGATACGTGGGATGGAGATTACGATTAAACGCTCCAGGAATTCCCACATGCGCTCACCACGTAAAGTTACCTTGCAACCGATTGGGTAACCTTCACGGATATGGAAGCCCGCTACAGACTTGCGAACCTTGGTGATTAATGGCTTCTGGCCAGAGATAGCGGCCATGTCGCGTGCTGCGTTCTCGAGAACCTTCTTATCAGCAACAGCCTCACCAACACCCATGTTGAGGGTGATCTTCACAATCCGAGGGACTTGCATGACTGTTTTGTAACCAAACTTCTCAGTTAAAGCTTTGATTACTTCCTGCTTGTATTGATCATGCAGTTTCGCCATCGTTATTACTCCTGAAAAAAACTGCTATTAAGCCTTGTTAGGGATGATTTCGTTGTTGGACTTGAAGAAGCGGACCTTCTTGCC
Source organism: Anaerobiospirillum sp. NML120511 (assembly GCF_023050955.1). Classification (NCBI taxonomy): domain Bacteria; kingdom Pseudomonadati; phylum Pseudomonadota; class Gammaproteobacteria; order Aeromonadales; family Succinivibrionaceae; genus Anaerobiospirillum; species Anaerobiospirillum sp. NML120511. The sequence goes on along the minus strand of NZ_JALKIK010000002.1, from coordinate 213,841 downwards.
GTCTTCAAAACGGAAACCAACCTTGTCAGCCTTGTTAGTGGTAGGGTTTAAGATTGCAACGTTGGAAACGTGGATTGGGGCTTCCTTAGCCTGCTTGCCACCTTCTATGCCAAGCTGTGGGTTTGGCTTAACGTGCTTGGTCTTGAGGTTTAAACCCTCAACTAAAACCTTGTTCTCCTTGGTCAGAACGGACAGAACCTTGCCGGTCTTGCCCTTGCTGCTGCCGGAGATCACGATAACTTCATCATTGCGGCGGATTTTCGCTGCCATGTTTGATACCCCTTAAGATTAGAGTACTTCTGGAGCTAAGGACACAATCTTCATGAACTGCTCGCTGCGAAGCTCGCGGGTAACAGGTCCGAAAATACGAGTGCCAATTGGCTCATGCTGGTTGTTTAATAAAACAGCAGCATTGCTATCAAAGCGAATGACAGAACCGTCAGCACGGCGTACACCCTTCTTGGTGCGCACTACTACGGCGTCAACTACATCGCCCTTCTTGACTTTGCCGCGTGGGATTGCTTCCTTGACGGACACCTTGATGATGTCGCCAATAGCAGCATAACGGCGGTGAGATCCACCCAGGACCTTAATGCACATTACTCTGCGAGCACCCGAGTTGTCAGCAACGTCGAGCATGGTTTGCATCTGGATCATTTAAAATGCTCCAAGGTTGAAAAAAAGACAGTTCCCCTCTCAATGTGTTAGAGGGCGCTGAATGATACCATGAAAATATGTTATCTGCAAGTTTTTGTGCCGTATATCTCATTTTTGAAAGATATCTGGCACGGCCCTTTCAGAAAGGGCTCAGGTATCAGCAATATGATGGCCGCTGCTGCCCGGAGGCAGCAGCGGCCATAAAAAAAGACCCTGGTGATTGCTCACCAGGATCTTTTCTATTTTAAACCAGAATTAAATCTGGATAAAGCGACTTATTCAGCCTTTTCCACTACGGAGACCAGAGTCCAGGCAATAGTCTTGGCAACTGGACGGCACTCCTGGATCTCAACGAGATCACCCTTGCGGGCATCGTTGTTAACATCCTGAACGTGGAACTTGGTGGTACGCTTTAAGATCTTTCCGTAGATAGGGTGCTTAACGCGACGCTCTACTGCTACGACGCAGGCCTTCTGCATCTTATCGCTGACAACGCGACCACGGAGGGTGCGGGCAGACTTCTTAGTGTTCTGAGTATCAGACATTTAGCACTACCTCTATTGTGCGCTCTGAGCGCGAAGCTTCTCAGATAAAACAGTGTTAACACGGGCAATGTCACGACGGACCTTGCGAATGTTATCGGTCTGGCCTAACTGATTGGTCTTGTGCATAAAACGGAGATTGAACTGCTGACGCTGAAGGCCATTAAGTTCAGTCTTAAGCTCTTCAACGGACTTATTACGTAACTCGCTTGCCTTCATTAGATCACCGCCTTGCGAACGAAAGTAGTGGTAACAGATAACTTGGCTGCAGCAAGACGGAAAGCCTCACGTGCAACTTCCTCAGGAATACCACTGAGTTCAAAGAGTACTTTACCAGGCTGGATTGGGCATACCCAGTACTCAACAGTACCCTTACCCTTACCCATACGAACACCGAGAGCCTTCTGGGTGATTGGCTTGTCAGGGAACACGCGGATCCAGACCTTACCAACACGCTTCATCTCACGGGTGAAAGCACGACGGGCAGCTTCGATTTCACGGGCAGTAATCTGACCACGGGAGGTGGCCTTTAAGCCGTAATCGCCGAAGGATACTTCGTTTCCTGCGTAGGCTAAGCCCTCGTTACGACCCTTCTGGGTCTTGCGATACTTGGTACGCTTTGGTTGTAACATTTAAATCTATCCTCCGTTACTCAGCAGCTGGGGCTTCAGCAGCCTGGGCAGGCTTCTTCTGGCCCTGAGCGCGGTCGTTGCGACCACCACGGCGGTTGTTGCGTGGACCGTTGTCATTGCGGCGACGACCCTTGCGGTCTGCTGGAGAAGCATTGCGATCCTCAGCTTCCTCCTGGTTGAGAGGTAACTGACCTAATACTTCACCCTTGAAGATCCAGACCTTAACACCGATTACACCGTAGGTAGTAACAGCCTCGGATAATGCGTAGTCGATATCAGCACGTAAGGTGTGTAATGGTACACGGCCTTCACGTAACCACTCGGAACGGGCAATTTCAGCACCGCCCAGACGGCCGGAAACCTCAACCTTGATACCCTTGGCGCCAACGCGCATTGCGTTCTGGATGGCCTTCTTCATGGCGCGGCGGAACATTACGCGGCGCTCGAGCTGAGAGGCGATAGAATCGGCAACTAACTTGGCATCGAGATCAGGCTTACGTACTTCGCTGATGTTTACCTGAGCAGGAACACCGGCAATATCGGTAATCTTCTTGCGAAGCTTCTCAACGTCTTCGCCCTTCTTGCCAATGACAATACCAGGACGAGCAGTGTGGATGGTTACACGGATGCTCTTGGCTGGACGGTCGATGACAATCTTAGAAACAGAGGCGTTCTTAAGTTCCTGAGTTAAGTACTTACGAACTTCGAAATCGCTCTTGATATTGGCTGGGAAATCCTTGGTGGATGCATACCAGACCGATGAGTAAGGCTTAGTAATACCAAGTCTTATTCCAATCGGATTTACCTTCTGACCCATCTTAAGCTCCTGTTAGCGCTCAGCAACGTAAATTGAAATGTGAGAGGTTCTCTTCACAATACGATCAGCACGGCCCTTGGCACGTGGCATGATGCGCTTGAGAGATGGACCCTCATCGATCATGATGCGGGAAACAACCAGCTTGTCGGCGTTTAAACCGGCGTTGTTCTCAGCATTGCTGACGGCTGAATTTAATACCTTGTAGATTAAAGCAGCAGCCTTGCGTGGGCTGAACTTTAACAGGTCAATAGCCTTGTCAACAGGCATACCGCGAACCTGATCAGCTACTAAACGGGCCTTCTGGGCAGAGGTACGAGCAAAACGATGTACAGCCTTTACTTCAGTCATTGTCTACTCTCCTACTTGCCCTTCTTGTCCGTAGCAGCGTGGCCACGGTAAGTACGGGTAGGGGCGAATTCGCCCAGCTTGTGACCTACCATTTCATCGGATACGTATACAGGTACGTGCTGACGGCCATTGTGCACAGCAATCGTCATACCGATCATGGCAGGAATAATCATTGAACGGCGGGACCAGGTCTTGATTGGCTTCTTGTCAGCGCCTGAAGCTGCCTGTTCAACCTTCTTCAATAAGTGCGCGTCAATGAACGGGCCTTTCTTTAAAGAACGTGGCATGTTATTTCCTCACTAACGATTAACGGTGACGAACAATGTACTTGTCAGTACGCTTGTTCTTGCGGGTCTTGAAGCCCTTGCATGGGGTACCCCATGGTGAACGAGGCTGAATACCCTTGTTGCGGCCCTCACCACCACCATGTGGGTGGTCGATTGGGTTCATGGACATACCGCGAACAGTAGGACGAACACCACGCCAGCGGTTGGCACCAGCCTTACCTAACTGACGGAGCATGTGCTCGGAGTTACCTACTTCACCGATAGTAGCGCGGCCGTTAGCGAGAACGCGACGCATTTCACCAGAGCGCATACGTAAGGTTACATAGTCACCTTCACGGGCGAGGATCTGGCAGAAAGAACCGGCAGAACGTGCAAACTGAGCACCCTGGCCTGGAACCAGCTCAACAGCGTGAACTGAGGTACCAACAGGGATGTTGCGCATAGGCAGGGCGTTACCTACCTTGATTGGGGCGCCATCACCGCTCATGATCTTGTCGCCAGCCTGCAGGCCCTTAGGAGCCAGGATGTAGCGACGCTCACCGTCGGTGTACAGAACCAGAGCAATGTGAGCAGAACGGTTTGGATCGTACTCGAGACGCTCAATGCGGCCCTCGACACCATCCTTCTGACGCTTGAAATCGATTAAACGGTAGCGCTGCTTGTGACCACCGCCGATGTGACGGGTAGAGATGTGACCGTAGTTGTCACGGCCGCCGGTCTTACGCTTCTCAACAACCAGTGAAGGTACTGGACCGCCCTTCCACAGATCAGGATTCTTGATCTGAATAACGTGGCGACGACCTGCGGAGGTAGGCTTAGTCTTAATGATAGCCATTATTTGCTCTCCTTGTCAGATGCCTCAAAGAGGTTGTTGATGCTAGAGCCCTCGGCGAGAGTAACGTAGGCCTTCTTCCAGTCGGAACGGGAACCGATACCGTGAGAAGAACGACGCTTCTTGCCCTGTACGTTTAAGGTACGGACAGTCTCTACCTGAACATTGAAGATACCCTCAACAGCCTTCTTGATTTCGTCCTTGCTGGCATCCTTTAATACCTTGAAAACCACGGTATTTTTCTGCTCTAAACGCTGGGACTTCTCAGTGAAAACAGGGGCGCGAAGGATGTTCATTAAACGAGCATTCATCATTTGGTGATATCCTCCTCAACCTTCTTGAGGGCAGCGGCGGTAATTAATACCTTGTCGAAGCCGACGAGATTTACCGGATTGAAAGAAGCGGTACCTGGCTGGCAGACCTCAACCTTGTACAGGTTACGGGCAGCGAGGAATAAGTTCTCGTTGAACTCTTCAGTTACGATGAGAACCTGCTTTAATTCCAGATCCTTGAGCTTGCTGACCAGAGTCTTGGTCTTGTGGTTCTCGAGCTTTAAATCCTCGATAACAACAAGACGATCCTGACGGACCAGCTCGGAGAGAATGCTCTGCATGGCAGCGCGGTACATCTTGCGATTTACCTTCTGGGACCAGTCTTGTGGCTTGGCAGCGAAGATGGTACCACCGGCACGCCATAATGGAGAACGTGAAGAACCGGCACGGGCACGACCAGTACCCTTCTGGCGGAAAGGCTTCTTGCCGCCGCCTGAAACCTCTGAACGGGTCTTTTGCGCTTTAGTTCCAGCACGAGCGGTACTTAGGTAAGCAACAACTACCTGATGTACCAGCGCCTCATTGAACTCGCGACCAAAGGCAGTGTCAGATACCTCCAGTGGCTTGCCGGCGCCAATCATCTTTAATTCCATGATTCCTTTACCTCAGGTTAAGCTTTAACACTTGGCCTTACGATCAGATCCCCGTTATTGGCACCAGGAACAGCGCCCTTTACGAGGAGCAGGTTACGCTCAGCATCGATGCGAACGAGGTCTAAGCACATAACAGTGACCTTCTCGCCACCCATGCGGCCAACCATCTTCTTGCCCTTGAACACGCGACCTGGAGTCTGGTTCTGACCAGTTGAGCCAGGAACACGGTGGGAACGTGAGTTACCGTGAGTAAAGTCCTGAGTACGGAAGTTATAACGCTTAACAGTACCAGCAGTGCCCTTACCCTTTGACTGGCCAGTGACATCTACCTTGCTGACACCCTCTAAAGCGTCTACCTTGATCTCAGAGCCAACTTGATACTTCTCAAGCTCGGAAGGCTCTAAACGGAACTCCCATAAACCGCGACCAGCAGTAACACCGGTCTTGGCAAAGTGACCGATTTCAGCCTTGGTCATGCGGGAAGCCTTGCGCTCACCGGTGGTTACCTGAATAGCAGTGTAACCATCATTCTCCAGATTCTTGATCTGGGTGACGCGGTTTGCCTCAACCTGAATTACAGTTACTGGAACTGACTTACCGTCCTCGTTAAATACGCGGGTCATTCCAAGCTTGCGGCCAATTAAACCGATTGACATTGTAATTTTCCCCCTCGTTAGCGAAGGCTGATCTGAACATCTACGCCAGCAGCAAGATCAAGACGCATTAAGGCATCAACAGTCTTCTCTGTAGGCTCCACGATGTCTACTAAACGCTTGTGGGTACGGATCTCGTACTGGTCACGGGCATCCTTGTTGACGTGTGGGGAGATGAGGATGGTATAGCGCTCCTTGCGGGTTGGGAGCGGGATCGGACCGCGAACCTGAGCGCCAGTGCGCTTAGCAGTTTCAACGATTTCAGCAGTCGAATGGTCGATTAATCTGTGGTCGTAGGCCTTGAGGCGGATCCGAATTCTTTGGTTCTGCATTACAGACTCCGAAAATAGAAAGAACACGTAGACACATGCCTTCCTGCCCCTATTCACATTGATGGAATAAGAACAAGAGGACGGTCTATCATACAGGTCTCCCAAAATCAGGGAGAGTAACTCAGCCACAGTCTTAATACTGGAGGGCTGGACTGTGCAATTTATGGGATTTAATTACCACTTGTGACGTGGCGCACAGATTTTGTGGGGCATATTATACCGATAAAAATGCGGTTTGCAATACGGATTCGAAGTTTTTTTGCCTTTTTACCATATTTGTAACCCTGCCGCACACCGGTCTGCCCCTATGCCCACGCAAGCCGGCATAACCAGCACTCAAACCCAAATGGACAGCAGGCAGCACATGGACATACTCACCATTTTGAGACTCCGTGCTGTGTTCTCACATGGCCACTCCATGAGTAAACCCGTGCCGTGTTCTCACATGGCCACTCCATGAGTAAACCCGTGCCGTGCTCTCATATCGCGACTCCATAGGGAGACTCCACGCAGTTTTCTTATATGGTGACTCCATGGTGAGGTCTCATGGGGAAACATTGTGTGGATACTGCAGTGCCAGATGGGCAGGTACTGGTACTTTTAGTCTGTTTTGTGGGATTATTAGACAAATTGACAGTTGCTACTGTGTTATCGGCTTATATAAAGGCTCTATCGACAATCTGATCTGGATCCCAGTTACAGAAATACAGATGAAATTTTTCGATATATTTGATATTTATGAGTTGCAGATCAACGACATAAATGGTTACTTTTTCCATACTTGGATCCATGTTTACTGGTAACTGGATGAATCCCTATGTCAAACATACTTGTATCTGTTGTTATACCCGTTTATAACAGCGCCGATGTCATGGACGACCGCTGCATGCATGTTTTTGATCAGACTCTTGAGGACATTGAGTTTATCTTCGTCGATGACTGCTCTGAAGACGGTTCCTACGAGCGCCTCCTCAGTTATAAGGAGAGATTCAAAGACAAAAATATCAAAGTCCTGCGCAATGAGAAAAACCTGGGAGCCGGTCCAACCCGTAATGCTGGCCTGAGCGTTGCCACAGGCAAGTACGTATACTTTATTGATGCTGACGACCAGATGGTTGCCACGCTTCTTAGCGAAGCCGTCGAGAAGATGGAGGCCGAGCAGTCAGATCTGCTCTTCATTGCCCACTCTCATGAGACCGGAGACAGGGTTATTACCCACCATCTACCCCTGCATGCCATCAACACACACAGCATTGAATCAATCAGGATGCATGCAGCTCACCTGCCTCACAATCCATGGACCCGTGTGATAAGAAGAGAGCTGATGACAGCTAATAACATCACTTTCCCTGATATCAGAAATGGTCACAGCATGTGCTGCTCACTGCATATGCTGCTGTGCGCAGAGAGGGTAAGCTTCCTTGATGAGGTTCTGTACCGGCATATCTTCACGGAGAACTCACTGTCGCTGCGCCGCCGCCTGAGCTGCATTTTTGAGGTCTACAACTATAACTGTGCCCTGATAAGAAAGTACGGCTATTACGAAAAGCTCCATCAGTCGGTATTCATCGAACTGCTCAAGGGCTATACCCATGGCCTTATGAGGCTGGGAGAACAGGAAAAGCTCGCCCTTACTGAGAGGTTCTTCAGTTCCCCTGACGCCATGACCAACCTCAATGAGCTGATGAGCAGTTTTACCTTCTGGGAAAAGAAGCCTTTTTACAAGCTCGTTCAGCGCGCAACCGGCAAAGACTTCCGCCGAACCATACGTGAAAGGCACATACTCTTCCTCAAATGCCAGATAGCCAGGAAGTACTACCATAAGCTTCAGGTGCGCCAGAATCAGTCTGCGCAGCCAGCCATAGAGCAGGGCCAATAATCAGAACGCTGCATCTGCAGGCCCTGGTGCAGGTGCCACCGCCCTGGCCTCCTTTCCATGATGCCCCCATCCGGCACAGGTGGACCTGGAGGCCCTGGCCGGAGCGGAGGTCGGAGCAGCGGCCTCGTCAAGAGAGGCTGGCAGCCTGATTTGCGACCAATAAAAAAGAGCGCATGTGCGCTCTTTTTTATTTGGGCCCGCTGCAGGCCCGATAAGAAATCACTGTACTGATTACTTGCGTAAAGAAGTAGCAATGAAGTCCTTAAGATCAGCCTTGGAGATAGCACCGATGTGCTGGCCAACCATCTCACCGTTGTTGAAAACTAACAGTGTAGGAATGCTCATGACCTGCCACTTGGTAGCTGCAACCTGGTGCTCGTCGATGTTGATCTTGCAGATCTTGACATCGTCCTGCTCAGCAGCAAGCTCATCAAGGATAGGGCCTACCATACGGCAAGGACCGCACCATGGAGCCCAGAAGTCGAGTAATACAGGCTTGTCGGACTTTACAACCTCAGACTCAAAAGTATCATCTGTCAGATGTACAATTTTGTCGCTCATAAATCTACTCCTAAGAAATTATGCTGGTGGATATCTTAGCATACACCAGGCAAAAGCAATTGAGATAAGCGCATTAAGTTGACAAATTAATGCAAGATAAATCCGGAATTACTCAGGCAGTCCATGTCACAGGCGGGGCAAATTCCCAACAATACTGATTTTACAGGCTGCTGACCCCAAATAAAAAGGCATATTCCACAGTGCAAGATTCCGCAAGTGCTTAAATTAACACACTGTATTATAGTTGCATACCCAGGCACCAAATTAATGCCCAGGACATCAAATATAGCCTGTATTTCCGGCAACTCGTCACACAAGACAGCCCGGCAAATCACAGTGCAAAATCAGGCGCCTGGTCAGGCTCCAGACCTAAATAAAGCCTGGTGCAAAGTCAGATACAAGGTCATGAACAAAGCCCGGGGCAGAGTCAGGTACAGGGTCATGAACAAAGCCCGGTGCACAGCCACATGCACTTCCCCTTCAGCCTGCTGTCTGGAAAGCCCCTTTAACATACACTCGCAACTCTCTACCCCTGCTCTTACAAGCTCCACCGGCCTCAGCCTGACTGAGCACTGAGACTGGGCAATGGTGCGCAGCACACCTGGCCTGCATCCACTGTCTCCGGCCCTATAAAGTTGTGCCTGAGGTCTCTGCCTCTGCAGGAGAATCTGAAGGTTGCGCTGCCGCAGCGGCTAATGGGGCGGCAGGGGCGGTCTGGGCGCCCGGACTGATCTGGCTGGCAGGAGCGGTCTGGGCGGCCGGGGCGGTCGTTAGGCTGTGGTGAATCCTGCCGGTCTCAAGGAGCTCCTGAACCGGTCTTTCAATCATCTCGCAGTTGCCGTGCTCATCAACGCACAGGCAGCTGTAGTTCTGGCCCCATGAGCCCATAACGTATCGATGGTCATAATCCTCATGCTCGCCGGCAAAGCTGCTGAACTCATGAATGTGTCCGTGAACTACGTCTGTAATGCGCAGGCTTTCCTCACCAGGGCTTTCCGGTACGTAGTCCTTGCTCTGATCACGGCACATCTGCGATACCGACTCCGGTACCACTCCATATATATCAGGGTCACGCCTTGAGCTGTAGGCCTCCTGGCTTTGCTCCCTTATTCTGGAGGCAATGGCGCGCCTTAGCGAAAGAGGCAGTGAGCGGAAGAGCAGCTGCAGCCATGGCTGGTTTACAGTTCGGTGGTAGCGCAGATAGGAGCGGTCATTGGTACAGAGCAGATCACCATGGGTAAGCAGCATCACATGTCCAAAACGCCTGATAACAGTATGCTCATCAAGCAGTCTCATGCCCAGGATATCAGCCTCCTGCCCGGTCATGAGAAAGTCTCTGTTACCCCTGACAAAATATGAGGCAATGCAGCGCTCCTTTGCCTGATGGAGCACTTTTGAAACCCTGTTCTGTGCCTCATTATGACTGTCCAGTCCTACAAAGAAGTTGAACAGATCACCAATAATGTACAGTTCATCGCCGACATTGAGCGCTGCGACGAAAGTTTCAAATGCATCAAGCAGTGTGCTGTTAGACGCCGCAAGGTGAAGGTCAGCTGTTATATATATGGCCATCCATCTTTCCTCGTAAACCGGAAATACAGACATCTCATGCGGACGCTGTTATGTCCATATGAAAAAAGGCCTGATGCCCGTATAAGATACAGACCTCAGACCCTCTTATTCTAAATGATACAGTATCCGGCTTAGCCATATCGACAGATTCAGCACTGTCTGGCACAGCTGTCATATCTGATGACATGACCTGCAGTGCCGCAGATGCCTCTTGTGTGCCGGTGCAGCCATGGTGGCAGCCAGGCACTGACATGGCAGCGGCCTGGGACAGCCGGTATGGCTGCCGGGTGTGGCCGGTATGGCTGCCGGGAGTGGCCAGCCTGGCTGCGGGCAGCCATGGGCGCAGGAGCGGCAATGACTGCTCAAAGTGAGCTGTTACTCAGGAATGGAGTCGATTTCTTCAGCGGACTGAATGATAACTGTCTCAACTGGAACATCGCGGTGTGGGAACCACTTGTTGTTGTCAGTCTTAACAGACTGGATCTTTAATACAACGTCTTCGCCCTTTACGACCTTGCCAAATACGCAATAGCCCCAGTTCTGCTCCTTCATGTTGTAGTTGAGGAAGTCGTTATCAACGGTGTTGATGAAGAACTGGCTGGTTGCAGAGTGAGGATCGTTGGTACGTGCCATGGCAATGGTGAACTTGTCATTGGCAAGGCCATTGTCAGCCTCGTTCTTGATAGGGGCATCGGTATCCTTCTGCTCCATATCAGCAGTCATGCCGCCACCCTGAATCATGAAGCCAGGAATGACGCGATGGAAGATAGTGTCGTTGTAGAAGCCCTTCTTTACATAGTTTAAGAAGTTCTCACAGGTAACAGGTGCCTTCTCGGTGTTTAACTCGATAACAATATCACCAAGATTTGTCTTAATGATTACCATTTCTAACCCTTGCTTGATAAAATTAGTGCTCAAATTACTAATACCTAACTTTAGCACATCAGACAGCCAGTTTGTGTGAGATTAATATGCTACAGATTCACAATACCCTCACCCGACAGAAAGAGGACTTCGTCCCTCTTGTCCCAGGTGAGATAGGCATGTATGTATGCGGCGTAACCGTATACGACCTGTGCCACATTGGTCATGCCCGTACCTTCGTATGTTTTGACATGATTGTCCGCTACCTGCGCCATCGCGGTTACAAGGTCAAGTATGTCCGTAACATCACCGACATCGATGACAAAATCATCCGCCGCGCCAATGAGAAAGGTATCGACCCACGTGAGCTGTCTGAGAACTTCATCAAAGAGATGTACAGCGATTTTGACCGCCTCAATATCGCCCGTCCAGACTTTGAGCCACGAGCAACGGAAAACATCCCTGAGATCATTTCCCTGGTAGAAAAGCTCATCAGCAAGGGCTTTGCCTATGTTGCTGACAATGGCGACGTCATGTTCGCCATCGACAGGTTTAAGAACTACGGCCGACTGTCAGGTCAGAAGCTCGAAGAGCTTGAGGCCGGTGCCCGTGTTGAGGTACAGAAGTCCAAGCGCAATCCTTTTGACTTTGTGCTCTGGAAGATGGCCAAGCCAGGTGAGCCTGAGTGGGACTCCCCATGGGGCAAGGGCCGTCCAGGCTGGCACATTGAGTGCTCTGCCATGAACTCCAGACTGCTGGGTAACAAATTTGATATTCATGGCGGCGGCTCAGACCTTATCTTCCCGCACCACGAAAACGAAATTGCCCAGAGCTGCTGTGCTCACGATACCAGCTACGTCAACTACTGGATGCACTCCGGCATGGTGATGATTGATGATGAAAAGATGTCCAAGTCCCTGGGCAACTTCTTCACCATCCGTGATGTCCTTGAGCAGTATGATGCCGAAACAGTCAGATACTTCCTGCTTTCTGCCCAGTACCGCAGCGCCCTGAACTACTCTCAGGATAACCTCAATAACGCCCGCGCTTCTCTGTCCCGTCTGTATACAGCACTGCGCGACGTCAAGATCGGACCTGCTGCCGGTGGTGAAGAGTTCGTTGAGCGCTTCAACACCTTCATGGACGATGACTTCAACACTCCTGGAGCCATTTCTGTGCTGTTCGAGCTGGCCAAAGCTGTAAACACTTCCTCAGGCGCCGAGGCTGAGGGCCTTGCTGGCCGACTCGTCGAGCTGGGCGGCATCCTCGGACTTCTGTATCAGGATCCTGTCAAATACCTCCAGGGTCAGACAGATGGTGCCAGTGATGATGAGACAGCTCTGATTGAGTCCCTGATTGAGCAGCGCCGTGAGGCCCGCGCCCGCAAGGACTTTGCTGCAGCTGACGAGGCCCGCAACAAGCTGACCGAGATGGGCATTGTGCTTGAGGACGGCCCTTCAGGAACCACCTGGCGCCGTGCCTGATAACCACAGTCGGCCACAGCAGGCGCAAAGCCTGCCTCAGTGCAGGCACCGCGCCATTTGCCCGTCCGTCCGTCATTCAGCCACCACCCAGGTGGCCGGCAGGCAGCATGGCGGCTGGCAGCATGGCGGCTGGCGAAGCCTGGCGGACTGCCCGGCTTGCTAAGTGACAAGACCAGCAGAATTTTTTCAATCAAACAGCCTGGATATCCGGGCTGTATTTTTATGGAGAGCAGCAATGCAGGATTACCAGCGCAGATTTATTGAACTTGCTCTGAAGCGTGGTGTTTTAAAGTTTGGCAGCTTTACCCTCAAGTCAGGCCGCCAGAGCCCATACTTCTTCAATGCCGGAGGCTTCTGCACAGGTGAGGATCTTTACACCCTGGGCTCCTGTTACGCCCATGCCCTGGTGGACAGCAAAATCTCATTTGATGTGCTTTTTGGACCTGCCTACAAGGGTATTCCTCTTGCCTGCGCCACAGCCATGGCTCTGAGCTCCGAGCACAAGGTAAATGTGCCATGGTGCTTTAACCGTAAGGAAGCAAAGGACCACGGTGAGGGCGGCAACCTGGTAGGTGCTCCGCTCAAGGGCGACATTATGCTTATCGATGACGTTATCACCGCCGGCACTGCCATTCGTGAGTCCGACGCCATCATCAAGGCCAATGGAGCCCACTTCAAGGCTGCCCTGATCGCACTTAACCGCAAGGAAAAAGGCCAGACCGACGAGAGCGCCATCGATGAGGCCCGCCGTACTCTGGGCATAGAAATTGTCTCCATCGTATCCTTTGATGATCTGGTTACCTACATCAAGGACGATGCCCAGCTGAGTGCCCACCTTGATGACATGATTGCCTACAGAGAGCAGTACGGAGCCTGATAAGTCCGCCCCGCTTGCCTGCAAGGTCATTGCCTGCATGCCTGACATCCCCTGGCATGATAAGGCCTGGCTGGACAGGGCATGGTCAGACCGTTGCCGGACTGCAATGGCCTGACCCGACCTGATCCGTCCAGGCCGGATCTGGCCTGAGGCTGTAAAAAAGGGACAGCCTCTGAATGGGGGCTGTCCCTTTTTTGTAACCAGAATTGAGCTTACTGCTGATTAGCACATGCAGTTCATGTCCTGCTTGAGATCAAATGGCAGGTCTTTGGCAGCTTCGTCAATCATGCCGGTTGCAGCATCAACTGCAGCTGCGGCACTTACCATGGCGGCAGCCTGAGCCTCGCGGCCTGCTGCTGTGGAGCATGATGCACCGGCAACAGCACCAGAGCCGGCTACGGCGTCGCTGTCAGCACCTACAGGAGCATTAATGCCTCTGATGGTCTCAGGAGCGTCCTTCTGCCAGGCGTCGTTATCCCTTGAGTAGATGCAGCCGCAGTACAGCTGATTGTAGAAGTTAAACTCCTTTACCAGCTGATAACGGCGGGTTACCAGACCCTCCTTGCGCCAGTCCTCGCTCCAGTAAGGAACGCCGCTGGCCTCCTGAGCTGCAAAGCCGGCAGTATCTACCTGCTTCTTGTTCTTCCAGCGGGAGGTTGCAAGGGTAGTGGTGAAATGGGAAAAGCCGTGCTCTTTGGCATACATGGCAGTTGCCAGCAGACGGTCGCCAAAACATACAGAGCAGCGGGCACCACGCTCCGGCTCATGCTCCAGGCCTTTAACCTTGGCAAACCATGGCTTGGGATCATACTCAGGGATGATGTAGTCAAACTCAAGCAGCTTTGCCAGCTCAATGAGCTCATCGCGGCGCTTTTCGTATTCGGCACGTGGGTGAATATTAGGATTGTAGAAAAACAGAGTAGGACTGATGTTGTGATGCTTGAAGCACTCAAGAACTGCACCGCAGCAAGGGGCACAGCAGACCTGCATAAGCAGACTGTTCATACCCTCAGGAATCTTGAGCTCACGCTTAGGGGTATTACCAAAATCATCAGGCAGGGTTAAAGGCATATGTCCAGAATCCACATGTTATTGTCGAATGTTACACCCTATCAGATAGACACCAAAAAACAAGGTCAGGACTTCATCCTGACCTTTTTTATCGTCATTTCCACGCCCTGAGCAGGTCTATGGGAATGTCATTGCTGTCTGGCTGGCTGCAAAGCCCCGGCCGGTCCGCCGGAGCCAGCCTCCGGCTACCTTACAGACCCTGTGCCTGCCATGGCAGGCTCTGCTGCCGCAGTCGCAGCGGCAGCCCCGGCAGCTGAAGCGGCATCAGGCGATGCTGCGCCGACGGCTTCCGCGCTGGTTGCGGCTACAGCGGCTGTCTTGAACTGGGAGTTATACAGATTTGCATATGCTCCGTTGGCTGCAAGCAGCTGCTCGTGGTTGCCCTGCTCAACTATGTAGCCGTCGTTGACCACCATAATGATGTCAGCATCACGTACGGTAGAGAGACGGTGGGCAATAACCAGAGTGGTACGGCCCTTCATCAGGCTGTCCAGAGCCTTTTGCACTACCTTTTCCGAGCGGTTATCAAGAGCTGAGGTAGCCTCATCCAGAATTACCAGAGGAGCATTTCTGATAATGGCTCGGGCAATGGCTACACGCTGCTTCTGGCCGCCGGACAGACTTACGCCGCGCTCACCTATAGTGGTGTCAAGGCCGTCTGGCAGTGTGCTGATAAACTCATCGAGAAAAGCACTTCTGACGGCATTTTCCAGCTCCTCTTCGGTAGCATCAGGCTTGCCGAACATAATGTTCTGTCTGATGGTTCCAGCAAAAAGGAAGTTATCCTGGAACACGTAGGAGACCTGGCTGCGCAGAGACTCCAGAGTGTACTCGCGAATATCGATACCATCGATTTTGATGGTACCTGAGCGCACTTCATAAAGACGGGTAATCAGGGAGCATACGGTACTCTTGCCGCCACCTGAGTTGCCCACCAGGGCCACTTTCTGGCCCTTTCTTACCTTGAAGCTGATGTCCTTGAGCACATCGGTCTCTCCTGTATAGGAGAATGCAACATGGGAGTACTCAATGCTGTCTCTGATACCCTCAAGACGGATATTGCCCTCGTTCTTGCCGCTTTCAAAGGACTCATACTCAAGCAGCTGATTGATACGGTCAAGAGCCAGCAGGGCGGTCTGCACCTGGATGTAGTTGTTGCCAATGCTCTTTAAAGGGGTGTAGAGCATAATGAGCGCTGCAAGGAAGGAGACGAACTCACCTGAGGTAATCTCGCCTCTGATAATCATGTCCACGCCAAAGTACAGCACGGCACCTACACCAAGTGAGCTGACAAGGTGCATTACAGGTGAGAGCCAGTTGGTGTCACGCACCATCTTCATGCTCATCTTGAACAGAAAGACAGCCTGCCCCCTGAAGGTCTCATACATATAGTCTTTGAGATTGAAGCATTTGATAACACGTGAGCCTGAGGTGGTCTCGTTATAGAAAGTGATAAGGCCTGTAGATGCTGATACTGACTTGTTAACGATTTTCTTGATCTTGCGGCGCACGATACGCATAGGCAGGATGAGGAAGAGCACCACGCCTATGGCAATAATGGTCAGCTCCCAGGAGTTATACAGCAGCACGCCAATGAGCGAGAGCGAAGAAAAGAGCTTGGTCAGGAAGAGTTTGAAGTTGGAAATCAGGCCTGATGATGCGGTTTCGGCATCGTTGAAGAAGCGCATGATTACTGAGCCGGAGTTGTTGGCGTCATAAAAGCGCGTATCAAAGGACAGGAGCTTGCTGTAGAGTTTTGATCTGATAAGCAGATTGATGGCACCGCCCACATAGCTGTTCACAATGGACGACAGGTATATGAACAGGCCCTGTATCAGGGTAAAGCCGATGATTACCAGGGGTACATAGTAGGCAGCCTCAACATTCTGAGCGACCATGACATTGTCGGTAAAAGGCTTGAGGAAAAGCGCAATAACAGCATCGAGTGCGCCTACAGGAATGGTCAGAGCAATGCCCAGCACAGCCATCCAGATATATGGCTTTAAAAACGGCCAGAACAGCTTGTAACCACGGATAAATGAGGTCGATTCCTGAGCCGACAGGTCACTGAGCACTATTGGGTGATACTGACTTTTCATGGCCTCCTGAGCAAGCTTTCTTTCATGCTCCAGATCCTCAGCACTTTCAGCTGCAGAGCCAGCAGCGGATGCAGTGGCAGAGCCAGCTGCTGATGCAGCGGCATCAGCGGAGGCAGATGCGGATGCAGAGGCCCCAGCCGTGGCGGACTCAGCGGCAGGTGTTGCGGCAGCGGCATCTGGCGCTGCAGCGTCGGACTGGGCTGGCTGTACCCCATCCTGGTCCTTTGCAGTGTGCTCCTTTGCTGTATTCAGCGGCTTTTCAGGGCAGGTGCTGTCCTGAGCGTTCAAGGCATTGCCTGAAAGTGCAGATGGTTTGTCCATGGTTTTGGCATTATCAGAATTGTGCTTCTCATGATCGGTCATGCAGCAAGGAACCCCTGTCTAAAAATGAAATGTCAGACTGTGCAGCTGCGCTGCTCCGGGAAAAATAAAATCACTGTCCTGACCATCTGACAGCCGGAGGGCCGTTATCGCTGATGTCAGGATACAGTGACTGAAAATTTGTCCTGCCTGCAGAGCCCTTTGTGGCTGATGTTGCAGGTGGATATGCAGGTGCCAGGTGCCGGAGCAGCGCCAGGTGCCGGAGCAGCACCAGGATGTCCTGGCCCTGCATCAGGGGACGTTTATACGCCCTCTTTGATAGCCTCGTTGACGCAGTCGGTGAGGAAATCAGACATCTTAATGCCGCTGTGCTCAACCAGCTTAGGGAACATGGAGATTGGTGTCATGCCCGGGAAGGTGTTGATCTCATTGATGTAAATCTGGCCGTCCTTTGCCAGGAAGAAATCAATGCGGGAAAGGTGACGCAGGTGCAGACCACGGAAGGCGCGCTCAGCCATGCTGTGGATAATGCTCAGCTGCAGCTCGTTGATACCTTCGGCCACTACTGTAGTAGTGGAGCTGCTGGTTGAGCTGTACTTTTCATCGAAAGTATAGAAGCGGTCTTCTGGAATGAAGATTTCACCTGGGCTGGTCAGATGCAGCCTGCCCTGATACTCAAAGGCTGCAACCTCGAGCTCACGGTGCTCCACAGTCTTTTCAATCAGCACCAGTTCACTCAGGGCAATGGCATCCTTGAGAGCTCTGTCGAGATCGTCCTCACTGGTTACATGGTAGCAGCCAATTGAGGACCCCTGGTTTGCTGCCTTGACATAAATATCGCCGCCAAAGTCCTTGAAAGCCTCATGGGCTTTGCGCAGGCTGCTCTCGCTGAGATCGCCAATAAACATGGAAGGAGTGTTGTCGATCTTAAGAGCATCAAGGTAAAACTTGGTGGTTACCTTATTAAAACAGTTGATGCTGGCCTCACCACGGCATCCGATGTATGGAACGCAGTGCAGCTCAAGCAGGGACTGAATGTCACCGGTCTCTCCTGGGAAGCCGTGCAGGCATGGAACGGCACAGTCGATACTTACAGTAGAGGTACTGCCATCAGCTGCAGTGATGACAAAGCTGTTACCTGTCGTAAAGTAGCCCACGGCGCCATCAGCAAGATTAAACTGATGATTATGCAGCACACAGCTGATAACCTTGAACTCACTGTTCTTGCTCAGCTGCTCTTCAACATACTTTGAGGAAATAATGGAGATATCGTGTTCAGAGCTGTCGCCGCCTGAAATTAACAGAATATTCTTAGCCATGGTCTACCAACGTCATCAAAACAACATGAATACGACGCTCTGCAGGTAAGGCTCGCCAGCCTGACCAGGATGCAGAGAGTGCGGTAATGACATGCATCAAAATTACAAACAGGATCTTAACGATCTTGGCCCCGCATTTAAAGCTAAAATCGCATTTTTGTCATAAAAACTGGCCCTGCCATGCAGACTGTGTATGTCCCATTGGGGCATGATATTTCCAGCATCCGTGACAGCGGCGTAAATCCGGCTTGCTGACGGGATCAAACAGCCAGTCGATACTTGTTAGATTTGGTCCAGTGGAATTATCATGTAGCCTGTTTTCTGCCGTTGCCAGGCTGCATATTCACAGTGCTGCCCGGCCGGAAAGAACCCGCGCATAAGCCTGCCGTCTCTAACTGTTAGGAGTACCCTGTCCGTGTCTTCCAATGATCTTAATTCTGCAGTTAACAGCTGCTCTGATGAGTGCGGCATAGTGAAAAGCATGACCGGCTTTTCCTCTGTCCACAGAGCTGATACCAGGGGCTCACTTATCATCAGCATCAAAGCTGTAAACAGCCGCTATCTGGAAACTGTATTCTCAAGCAACTGCGATCTGGGGTCACTGGAGCTTGAAATGGGACGTCGCCTCTCTTCAAACATCAAAAGAGGCAAGCTCAATATCTCAGTGAACTGGACTCCTGCCGGTGCATCAGAGCTTACCCTCAACAGACAGATGCTCAAGTCAATGATCTCCCGTCTTGACGAGATGCATGAAGCGATGAGCTCAAGTGCCATGGTAAAAAGCGGTCTTTACAGCATCGATCCTGTTGCCCTGCTCAGCATGCCAGGCATGATTCATGGTCTCATAAAGAGTGATGAGGGCAGCTCTGACAGTGAGGCAGTAGTACTAGATGAGCAGCTGCAGGCTCTTTTCATGGAAACCATGGATGAGGCCATAGCAAAGTTCGATGAGCAGCGTATTCGTGAAGGTCAGGTACTCAGAGAGGTTATGACTGAGAAGATAAACGCCATTCACGAACTGCTGCACGTGGTCGACAGTCAGCGCCATGAGCTTGTTGAGCGCGAGCGCTGCCGCATGCTCGAAAAGATTGAGGCCATGAAAATAGACATCCCGGCTGAGCGTATCCACTCGGAAATTGCCATGCTGGCCCAGAAGTATGACATTGCCGAGGAGTATGACCGCCTCAACTGTCACCTCAAGACTGTAACCGACATTCTCAATACCTCAGCTGGCAGTTATGCCCCGGCCGGTAAGAAGCTCGATTTTCTTATGCAGGAGCTGATTAGAGAGTCCAATACTCTGGGCTCCAAGGCCGCAACAGTAAATCTGGTTAATATAGCCGTTGAGCTCAAGGTTCTGGTCGACCAGATGCGCGAGCAGGTCCAGAACATCGAGTAAGTCACCTGAGGTCGCAATCTCCGGCACCCACAAGGCATTTGTCATACATGCTGTGCTGCCTGCCTGTCAGATGTACAGGCACGCTCTGCCTGTCAGATGTACAGGCACGCTCTGCCCGGCAAAGGCAAGGCAGACGCAGCCGCAGCTGCATCTGCAGCATCAGCCATCATGATTACCAGCTGTTATATACTTACATGGTTCCCGGTGCTGACAGCGCAGCAGTACGCCCGGCCAGCGCCATGACCACAGGGCCATTCTTGATCATGCTGCGCAGGCTGAGCCATGACACGCAGCGCCGCTCATAGTCGGCCACTGCCTGGCACCCCATAAAACACGTCACTGTTTGCTTTATAAAGCATATCAGCAGAACGCTGCATTACCTGTCGCTTAATGTCATGTGGCAGATTCAAGGCATTCATTAACTTTTTTCAGGACGCCCCGGCTTGCGTTTCATACTATGAGGCGGCAGGTCAGGTGCAGGTTTTAAGATGAAAATCAAAGCTAAAAGAATTCTCTTCACCGCCCACTCTGGCCTTGGAGACACCCTGCTCTATATTCCAGCTCTGAAAATCATCAGGCAAATGTATCCTGATGCCGAGCTGGTCTGCCTGGTCAATGGTATTGCCCGTGACCTTTTTGAATGCATTGATTTCATTGACAAAACAGTACACGTATTTGACCGTCCTGAACATGAGGTCGAGGAGCTTCTGATTAAGGAAGCCAATGGCTATGAAGATGAGCATGGCGTGCATCCTGTTGCTGATGTCATTGTGCTTACCCACCGCCAGAAGAGTGTTATTAAAGCCGCCCTCAAGTCAAAAAGCCCTATGGTACTGACTTTCAGCTATCTGCCGGCTCTTTATACCCCACGCCTGCATTTCACTCCTCATTTCAGCCGCAAGAAGCAGCAGGAAATCTTCTGCTACCAGAAGCTGATCCGTCAGCTCAATCCGCCCCTTTACGATGAGGCCTTTGAAAAGGCTGACTTCAATGACATCTGCCTGAAAGCTGATGAAGCTGTCAGGGAGAAAATTGTATCTGAGCTTAAGAGCCGTGGCTGGGATGAGCAAAAGCAGCCGCACCTGGTCATGATTAACCCTCTTGCAGTCACCATTACCAAGCTGGGCTTTAACTTTACCCCTGAGCAGTGGCTGAGCATGAGCAATGAGCTTGCTGCCCGTAACCCTGATGTTTTCTTCGTTGCCAGCAGCGCTTTTGAAAACGAAATAGACAGCTCCCTGCTGACTCAAAGAAATATCATTAACCTTGCCAGCCAGGGTGATATCAAAGGTCTGATTGCCCTCATCTCTCTGAGCAATCTGGTCATATCCTCTCTGACCGGATCTGCCCACATGGCAGAAAACATGTGCCGTGATGTCTGCGGCCTATGCCCTTACTTTGACTCCTTACGCTGGCGCGCCAACGGCCTGCACCAGCTGAGCATGAAACAGGCAAAGCCATCACTTAAGCCATCTGCTTACACTCACCTTGAGCTGCCTGAGGGCTGGAAAGATGATGAGGCCGGATGGCTGAAAAAATTTCAGGACCACTGCCAGCAGGCAATCGATAACATGAAAAAGGCACAGCAAAAATAGGCCTGTACCTCAGTGCATGCCTGCCGTCCCGGCTGGCAGGTCAGCATAATCAATGCTGCACTGCCTCCTTGCCTTCACGGCTTGCAGGCAGGACCTTACAGGCAGGACCTTGCAGACCAGAGCCCGGCACTATGCCGGGCTCTGTGTTTTCCGGCCTCTGACAGTCCGTTACAATCAGGTTACAACTGGTCTGCAGGCAGCCTGCAAACTTGCATCAAAAGATGTCATGCATGTTTGGACAATTCAGTCTTTGATCATCATCATGCTTATGGACAATAAGCCCGGCGCCCCGTCTTTATTCGTGATACTGTAAAGTCATTGATGAATATTTAGGGGGTGGATTATGTATCTGCAGCGAGCTGAAGTTCAGAACTTCCACGGTATCAGACATCTGACAGTGGACCTTGAAAAGGACACCACTGTACTGATTGGTGAAAACGCATGGGGTAAATCCTCACTGTTAAGCGCGCTTTATATGGTCCTGGGTCAGGGTCATAAAAATCTGTGCCGCTTCAGTCCGGATGACCTGTACATCCCAATCAGACTGAGTTCAGATTACGAGGACTCCGATACCCTGCCTGATCCGACAGCATCAGGCTCAGCCGGAGCTGCCGACCAGCCATACTCCCCTGAAAACAGAATCGACCAGAGCTGCAACGCTGCCCATGGCAGCAGATGTGACTACGTCCAGAACGATGGCAGCAGCGATGGCGGCGGCCAGGACACTGCCCATTCCCATGCTCACAGCCATGCTCAGCACGGGCGTGACAGGCTGCCTCCTGAAGCGCCTGAGTCACGGCACAATGTACATGGAGCTGACAAGCTTGACGAGCTTGGGCTTGAGGGCGTAACACCGATCAAGGTGATCAACACCCCTGAATACCAGCGCCGCTACTACAGTGTTCCGGCCCCGTCAGGTCACGGCCGCATACTGCATATTGTGGACTTCCCATGTGAGGAACCGCAAACCTGGACGGCCCGCTGCAAAAAGATGAAGAGGGATAACAGCAAGGGTAAAAAACATGCCCATGAAAGCAGGTCCCGTCATCACGGTCATGCTGATCATGGCCCCTGCAATGATGAAGCCCCTTCAAGAAGCTCAAGCCGCGAACGTATTGCCAGAGCCCAGAGCACCCTTGCTCAATGCAGTGAACTCAATCGTGAGGGACTGCAGTGTGTGCAGGAAGACCTGAACTTTTTCAGCAGCGATGTCTACAAGGACAAAGCCGATAGCATTGTCATTGACCTGTTTTTCTGCGAAAGCAAATACGGTCAGCTCAACTCTATTGAGCGCTTTGAGTGTCTTAAAAATGTCAGCTGGCGAGGCGAGGATGGCCGCTGGCGCATTCACTACAGAGTCTCTGCCTCGTTTGTCACCGACGCACAGACTGACGAAAGCGCTGAGCAGCCTGAGTTTGTAACCGTTCATGAGCTGCTCAATGAAAACGGCCGTCCCTACCCTGACTGCCAGGAGCAGGTAAGACAGCTGATTTTACTCAACCCTCTGCTGCGTCTGCGTGACCGTCGTATGTATAAGCCTCTTGAGTCTTCGAGCAAGCACGCTCAGGACCAGGACGACAGCTTCAGCATGGCCTCAGGCACCTCAATTATCAATCAGGACTTTGACAACGAGACCTGTCAGGCCATATCCCACTTCTTTGCCAGCATCGCCACAGATGAAGACCTCAACTCGGCCCGAATGAACGATGCTGTTGAGGTACTCAACACCATTGCCTCCAAGTACCTGACCAGCTACCAGACCAGCCTTGGCAATCAGGAACTTAACCCTGTCAGCGCCCGCCCACGTACTGCCCGCGAAATTATCAGCAGCCCCGTTTCCATAGCCTCACTTAGTGCCCTTAAGGCCGCTGTTGCTGATGAAAAGCCATCACGCCCCAAGCTGTTGCTGTCGCTGCTGGCTGGAGCTCTGCTCATGTCCAAGGGACAGCGCGAAATTGACGAGTACTCCCGCCCGATACTGATTCTTGAGGATATCGAAAGCCGTTTCCACCCAACCCTGCTGCTTAACCTGTGGTCCATTCTTCAGTTACTGCCAGTACAGAAAGTGGTTACCACCAACTCATCCCAGCTTCTGTCAGCCATTTCACTCAACAGCCTGCGCCGCCTGTGCAAGCAGTTCTATGACGTACGCTGCTACCGTATTCATGAAAAAGCCTTCAGCGTTGATGATGATGAGCGCAAGATTGCTTTTCACATTCGCATGAGCCGTCCGGACGCATTGTTTGCCCGCTGCTGGATTCTGGTAGAGGGAGAGACCGAGATATGGCTGCTCAATGAAATGGCCTCAGTGCTGGGCATCAACCTGGCATGTAATGGTATCAGACTTATCGAGTTTGCCCAGTGTGGCCTGGATCCTCTGATGCTTCTGGCTCGACAGCTGGGCATCAGCTTCCACGTACTTACTGATGGTGACGATGCCGGCAAGAACTACGCAGCCAAGGTCAGAAAATTTGTAGGCTCGCGCAACTTGTCTGATCACCTCAGTGTCATGCCTCATGTGGATATTGAGCACTATATGTACACCTCAGGCTTTGCTGATGTTTACCAGAAGGCTGCCGGTGTTACCCTGCGACAGATATTAAACACCAGAGCCCCGGACTTTATCTCGGACATCAATGTTTCAGACCTGATTGACCCGCAGAGTCTCAAGGAAGACCTGAGCCCTGACAACCTGCACAGGACGCTTTCCATAACCAAAAATGAAAGCGACAGACAGGACTCAGCTCCAGACCTGTCATCGCCATCAGACTCAGACATACCCCCGGCTTCTGCCTCACTCCAGGCTCAGGCCCGGACACCAGCTGCCGAAGCCAAAGCAGAACCAGCGCTGGATGCTGCTGCAGCTGCCCCTGCCTCAGCTGAGACAGACGCTGGCGCCCGCTCAGGCGCCAGCGCCGAAGCAGGTGCTGACGCACCTGCCCCTGAGGGCCAGGAGCATGAGGTGGAGCATGACAGTGCTGCTGCCAGGGAAAGCACTGAGGCTCAGAATGGTATGGAGCAGCCTGAGCTCAAGCGCAGTGACTACACGCTCAAGCATCACTCACTTAACACCATTATCAAGACCCTTATTGAGCTGAACATCAACGATACCTCTGAAATACTCAGGACCATTGTCAAAAAAGGCAAGCACAGAGGCCGCAGCTCAGGTACTGAGGTTATTGATATCACTGAAATCAGTGTCATGGACGTATCTGATCTGGAAAGCTATCTGACCCGCCAGATCAACAAGATGCCTCATAACGGCGATCGCATGACTGCCCGTCAGACCCGTATGCTCAACCGCTCCCTTAACCTGTGTGCCCGTCTTATGAAGCAGGCACGCAAGAACGAGAGCATGATCCTGCAAAAATGGTATGCAGACTGTAAAAAGGCCCAGAAAAATAGCAAAAAGAAGCGCAGTAACAACATGGCTGTTCATAACCGTCGCAGCCCTGAGAAGATGCATACAGCTTCAGCCGCAGCCAGGGCTCAGAGCCATCTGCCGGCAACTGAAATTCCTGAGTTAAAGCACAGCAGGAGGGGCCGTACTGTAACCCGCAGCCTTACTCTTGAAGAGCAGCTTCAGGCTCTGAGAAATATCAAGGCTCTTGCAGAGAAGTCTCTGATGCACCTTGGTGACAAAGACCGCGAGCACACCTTTGAAAGAGAATGCGGCCGTGCAGCCAATGCCATGTACGGCGCCCTTGATGACCAGGAACTGTCCCGCCGCAACATGAACTCTGACAAGGTTATTTCTCAGGCAATTCACAAGACAGGCAAGCCGGGACTTGCTATTCTGGCAGGTGAGGCAATGCAAAAGCGTGGCGCTGACAGCGTACCTCTGATGTTCCGCACCATGTTCCGCCGCATTAAGCGCATGGCTCAGGACGAATTTGGCCTTAACTGACAGCCAGCCTGCACCCGGACAGCAGCCCCGCTCCTCCACCTGGACAGCGGCTCCCTCGACTGCCCCAGGCCAGCCGCGAACGCCCCTCCACCCGGACAGCTTATCCCTCGACTGCACCGGGCCAGCCGCGAACGCCCCTCCACCCGGACAGCTTATCCCTCGACTGCACCGGGCCAGCCGCGAACGCGCTTCAACCTGGACAGCTGCGCCCTCGCCGTCCTGCTGCGGGCATGCGTCAGAAACAAAAAATCCCCGCAAGACTGAGATCCTGCGGGGATTTTTTTGCTGGCATCAGGCCATTAATGACCTGACGGAATGCCAGGCATTCAGGCCAGTGTTATCAGTTGAGGATGCCGGTTTCGTTGAGTGGACGGCGGAAAACATACTTGGACAGGAAGGCCAGGAACATGCCGTAAATTGGGACGAAGATAGCCAGGCATACCAGCAGCTTAACAGCATAGTCTACCCAGGCAAGGCTTACCCAGTTCTCTGCCATGTAAGGGTCCACACACTGGTAGAAAGCGATGGAGAAGAAGGCAAAAGTGTCGAGCAGATTGCCAAAGAAAGATGAGGCTGCAGGAGCTGGCCACCAGGCTTTCATGGTACGCAGGCGCTGGAATACCAGAATGTCCATGAGCTGACCTAACAGGTAGGCACCAAAGGATGCAGCTGCGATACGGAAAACAAAGATAGAGAAGGTGGCAAGGGCACCAAAACCCTGGTAATCACCATGGGCAAAGATGGTTCCTACGATGTAGGAGGCAATCAGAGCCGGAATCATTGCATAGAAAATTACCTGACGGGCCTTTTGTGCACCGTACAGACGTACGGTCAGATCAGTGGTAACGAAAACAAAAGGAAAGGTGAAAGTACCTACTGTAGTCTCAATACCCAGTACGGTAATTGGTATCTGCACAGCGTAGTTACTGAGCACGATAATAAAAATGTGAAGAAAGAAAAGAGGGCGTAAAGGAAAGTTATGCTGCATGGCTAAGCTCGTCACAATGATTTGAGAAAACCGGCCGCTGTGTTGCGGCAAAGGCCGCAGTCGGCTGCATAGACACTGACATTACATACTCTCTGACAGATGGCATTACCTGCCGGTCAGAGCAGTCCAGGAAATCAGAAAAAAGCAGGGATAAGTCCCGGGAAAGAAGTCATCATGAAGTGATGATGCTGTGCAGTAAGGGCAGGATAAGGTGATGTCATCAGAGGCTGCGCCCGGGCATTGCTGCCATGCAACCACTTCAGGCCATATCAAGACGTGTGTGAGGTCTTAAGGGCGTAAACCAAAGCACCTGCTTTCAGATCACAGGGTTTTACCATCACACCCCTTCGCTTCAGAATGCGATCTGTCCACTTTTGAGACAGGGTAAGAGCTCTGCACAGTACTGGTTCTGTCACCCTGTGGGGACAGCAACCGCTACCTTTGCAGGACGGACCTGTAAAACCTCATGACTGTATTGAAAGCCTGCCTCCTGCTCCGGGTATCCTGCAGTCTTTTGACAGACTGAGGGACGTAACACTCCATCTCCCTGCCCGCAGGCGTCGGGGGATAAAGTCCGGGGCTGAGGCCAGTACTCTTGTCTGCCACCCAAGATGCTGCACGAGGCAGCCTGTACCAGCATTCAGCTGTAAGTCACTGAATTATGCGGGCAATTTTACACTATTGATACAGATACTGAATATCAAAATGCTGATTTTTTTCCCCCAGGCTGTATTTTGGACCGCCCTTATCCTAAGATAGTGATTTACCCCTGACGCAGTTGTGCCCCGCATGAGGATAAGCTGTACCCCCGCATGAGGATAAGCTGTATCCCACCTGAGGATCACTTGTGTCCGTATCAGGCACAGCGTGCCGTACACAGGGTTAAATGCTGCATGCAACGCCTGACAGCTCAGTTCCTGTTTTCCCCTGGCGACAGTTTATTAAGAGACCTTGACCATGGCCCAATCAGAACAGCTTATTTTAATTGACGGATCTTCATTTCTGTATCGCGCCTACTTTGCCGGCAAAACCAACATGTCCACACGTGATGGACTGCCAACAGGTGCAACTTTAATTCTGACCCGCATGTTCAAAAACCTGGTCAAAGACTTTGCCGACAGCAAGTTCATTGCCGTATTCGATGCCAAGGGCAAGAGCTTCCGCAGCGAAATGTACCCTGAGTACAAGGCTACCCGCCCTCCTATGCCAGATGACCTCCGTCAGCAGATTGAATTTGCCCACTCCATTGTTGAGGCCATGGGTATTCCTCTTATCTCCATCCCTGGAGTAGAGGCTGACGACGTGCTGGGCTCCTACGCCCGTGCAGCTGAAAAGCAGGGCATGGATGTCATTATCTGCACCTGCGACAAGGACCTTGCCCAGCTGGTCAATGACAATATCAAGCTGCGTGACACCATGAAGCACATCACCTATGACGAAGAGAAGGTCAAGGAGAAGTTTGGTGTGCCTCCACGTCTGATTATCGATTTCCTGGCACTCAAAGGAGATACCTCAGACAACATTCCGGGCATGAAAGGCGTAGGCGATGTTACCGCTGCGGCCCTGTTAAACGGTCTGGGCAGCATCTTTGACATCAAAGAAAATGCCGATGAAATCAAAAACCTCAATTTCCGTGGAGCTGCCAAGTTCAAGGACAAGTTCCTGGAGCAGTGGCCTGCCATTGAGCTGAGCTACCACCTGGCCACCATCAAGTGCGATGTTGAACTGCCTGTTGCCATCGAAGACCTTGCTCCTCCAGTTGAGGACAATGACACCCTGATTGCCATTTTCGAGCGTCTGGAGTTCACCACTCTGGCAAGAGATCAGCGTGAAAAGCGCACCGCCGACGGCATGAACAGGATGCAGGGCCAGTCAGACAGCGACAGCTCAGCAGCTCCACTGCTTGCCGGCACTCCGTCAACTGCAGGTGCAGATGACGCTGGCACCGGCGGTGCCGCTGCAGCCCCTGCTGCCGATGTCGGCCCTGCAGGGGAGGCCTCTGGCGCTGGTTCATCCGGAGAGACAGCTGGCGCTGACTTATCCGGGGATGATGCCGCCATTCTCACACCAGGCGCTCCGGCCAGACCAAAGCGTGGCCGCCCACGCAAGAACAGCACAGCAAGTGAGGGTGCAGACGGTGAGGGCAGCACTGCTACTTCCGGCCGCAAGAAAGGAGCTACCTCAGCTGCTGAATATGCCATTCAGGCCAGCGCTCTTGCTGAGGCTGCCTTACGTGCTGCCGCTGTTGCCAAGAATGCCGCCATTGCAGCCGAAGCTGCCAAAGAGGCCGTCAAGGCTGCTGAAAACCGCTCTGTCAGCGCTGATATTCTGCAGTCCATAGCGGCTCAGGCTGTAGCTGATGCCAGTGATGCTGTCAGACAAAGTGGCGCTGCCCGCAAGACCCGCAAGAGCTCCAGGGCTAAAGATGCTGAGACTCAGCAGGAAGCAGTCTCTGCAGCTGCAGTTGAAGGTGCCGCTGACTCAGGCAGCGCTGTCGGCACTCAGCCTGCCACAGCTGCTGCAGCTGAGGGCTCTGGTACTGCACCAGCCTCAGGCGCAACGGCTGCAGCAGACGCAGCCGGTGAGATTACCGGTGTGGGTACCGCTGCTGCCGAGGGTGCTGTTCCTGCAGGCAAGGGTGTGCTCGATATTGAGAACCACCGCAATCATGGCCAGGTTGATGACTGCCGTCAGTTCTTCCGTGTCATCCTGACCCGTGATGACCTTGAAGCTGTTGAGCGTGACATGAGAAAGGCCGGACTGTTCAGCTTCCATGTTACCGCCTCATCAGAGCGCCCATGCGATTCAACCATCATTGGCCTTGCCATAGCAACCTCTGAGCAGGCCTGCTACTACATCCCTCTGGCTCACAGCTATCTTGAGGCTCCAGAGCAGCTGACTCTTGATGACATCAGGAAGACCCTTGGTCCGGTATTTTGCGACTCTGGTGTTAAAAAGACCGCCTTTGACCTCAAGCAGATGCGTCTGTACCTGCACTTTGCCGGCATCCCTGTTTCAGGCTTTGCACCTGATCCAATGGTCATTACCCATATTCTGGACTCCTCACGCAAGGTGGATCTGAACATGATGTCTGAGGGCTATATCAAGTACAGCCCAATGGATCTCACAGCTGTCAGACGCAACAGCAAGGAGACCTTCGACAAGATCGAAATCGACACCTGGAAGGACTACGCCTGTGAGCGCGCCATGATCTTCCTGCGTCTGCACAGGGCCTGCATGGATGAGCTGCGCACCTTTGAAAATGGCCAGGAGCTGGTCAACTTCGACATGGATGTGCTTGATGTGCTTTACAACATGGAAGTCAGGGGCACTTATCTTAACGGTGAGGAGCTTGGCCGTCAGGCTGCCCGCCTGCGCGA
Source organism: Anaerobiospirillum sp. NML120511 (assembly GCF_023050955.1). Classification (NCBI taxonomy): domain Bacteria; kingdom Pseudomonadati; phylum Pseudomonadota; class Gammaproteobacteria; order Aeromonadales; family Succinivibrionaceae; genus Anaerobiospirillum; species Anaerobiospirillum sp. NML120511. The sequence goes on along the minus strand of NZ_JALKIK010000002.1, from coordinate 184,500 downwards.
AGATCTGCACATGGTTGAGCAGGATATCTACGATCTGGCCAACACCACTTTCAACATCAATTCACCTCGTCAGCTGGGCCGCATTCTCTTTGAGGATCTCAATATTCCTTATCCGCGTACCACAGTTAAGGCTGACAGTGAGGGCAACAAGTCCTACTCCACAGCTGATGACATTCTTTCTGATATCAGTGACGAGTTTGATATTGTGCGCAAGGTTCAGCGCTACCGCATGCTCTCCAAGCTGCTGTCGACCTACGCTGACAAGCTGCCACAGCTGATAAGCAGCCGTACCGGCCGTATTCACACCTGCTTTAACCTTGCAGGCACAGTAACAGGACGCCTTTCCAGCACCGATCCTAATCTGCAGAACATCCCTATCCGTACCCCGGAGGGCCGTCAGATTCGCCGTGCTTTTGCTGCCCCTGAGGGCTATCAGATTGTTTCAGCTGACTACTCACAGATTGAGCTGCGTCTGATTGCTCACTTTGCCCGTGATCCAAGCCTGATTGCCGCATTCAAGAACGGTAAGGATATTCACCGTGCTACTGCCGCTGAAGTGCTGGGCAAGAAAATCGAGGACGTTACCGATGAGGAGCGCAGCCATGCCAAGGCCACCAACTTCGGCCTCATGTACGGCATGCAGGCTCATGGTCTGGCCCGTCAGACCGGCATGACCAGTGCTCAGGCCAAGGCCTATATCAACATGTACTTCAAGAAGTATCCAACCATCAAGGATCTCATGGAGCGCATCAAGGAAGAGGCCCGAGAAAAGGGCTACACCCCTACCTTAAAGGGCTTCCATGTGGTGATCAACGGCATCAATTCCACAGGTGCAGCCGCCCGCGCCGCCGAGCGTGCCGCCATTAACGCCCCTATGCAGGGCAGTGCTGCCGACATCATCAAGATGGCCATGGTTGAGGTTAACCGCTATATCCAGACCCTGCCGCTCAACTCAGTCTATCTGACCATGCAGGTTCATGATGAGCTGATTTTTGAAGTACGCGATGACATGGTGACCCAGTTCACCACCCGCATCAGACAGATTATGGAAAATGTGGTCAAGCTGATGGTTCCTCTTGAGGTCGGCATCGGCACCGGCCCTTCATGGGACGAAGCCCACTGATTCAGGGCACGGCCTCAGCATGGACCGAGGCCCACTGATTCAGGGCACGGCCACAGCATGGCCTGGCAGTGCACGGCATGGCCCGGCCCGGCCAGGGCTGCGCCGTGCCGGGCCGTGGCCGCCATCATGGCCGGTCTGGCAGATCTGCAGATCTCTGGTGTTTTGCTGTTCTGAATTTCTCTTCCATGAGTCACTCATACTGGGAGCTGTGATATGAGCATGTATCCTGACTACGGCCAGCCGGTACTGTTACCGCCTCTGATGACTGTAGTGGTTGCAGGAAAGTACTATTATCTGTGGCCCTATGAAATCAGGATGGAAAATGGCCGCCAGGTAAAGGTCAAAGCTCCGCGCTCAGCCGGCCGTATCAGCGGCTATGACGGCGAGGGTCTGGTCATATGGAAAGAGGAGTTTCTCAATGAGCATCCTGAGCTGCGTGCCTGGGATGTGTACCGTCGTGAGACCGTTACCGGAACTCACGCCACCTCTCTTGACTGCCGCCTGATCTTTACCAGCAAGGCCGGCTCCTCTAATACAGTGACTGATGATCAGCCCTGCCATGGCGGTGCCACCTGGGCTCTTGATCAGATTGTTAATGCCACTGCCCTGCCTGCAGCCCTCAATCACACCTTCAGCTCAGGATTCAGAGAAAGCCGTCTGCTTTCCCTTGCCTACTTCTGTCTGCTGAGCAATTCCCTTGATTTCAGCCAGTATCTGACCTTTTCAGGAGCTGCCCGTCTGCCTCTTAATGAGGCCCTTACCGAAAGGGCTATTAATGAAGAGCTCATTAATATTTCTGATACCGAGCTGACCGGCTTTTACTCCGAGCTGCAAAAGCTCGTCCTCAAGGACCGCTCCACCCGCAACAGTTTCTACATACTTGATGTTGAGCTGCCTAACAATGTCACCGGCAGGCTGCTAAATGAGCGTTCTTCGTTTAACTGCAACAACGAAGCCCTTGCCCTGAACATTGGACGTGAGCTGCGCTCAGAGCGCTTTATGAGCCTCAGATACCGCAAACAGGTAAGTGACTTTGCTGCCAGCCTTGATGATCGCGCCTTTACTGTCATTACCGCACGCTCAGGCGTTCCATGCCTGCACTCAACCTGGAGCAGCCGTGAGTTTTCCCTGTGCGACTTTGTGGAATTTGTGCGCAGCCATGGCTTTAAGGGCCTGCTCAATGACCTTGGGGCTGACAGCCTGATAAGAGCCGAGCTGACCTCACGTCTGGGCCGCAGCCCGGGCAACAGCTACGTAAGAGTGACCAGCAATAACGGCCGTGCTCCTGATATCGATCTGAGCTCCCTTGCCAATGGCGAAATCCTCAATTACATGGCAGCTGCCACCCCGTCAGGCCAGCTTTTTGATCTGAGCGCCCAGCCAGACTGGCTCAGCCCTGACGGCCTGCGCCTGCCCGCTCCTGACCTCAGCCATCCCCTGACCAGCAGCAGCACCAGCGCCAGCGCCAGCAGCGCCACCAGTGCAGCCAGTACTGCCCCTGCCGCCACCCACGGCAGCGCAGCTCATGACGATTATCAGCATGATGCCCATGCGCATGACGACCTGTGGTCAGACAGTGCTGAGTCCGAACCAGGTGCCGTTGCCGCTGCCTCAGCCGTCCCTGATGAGGACACAGAAAGCTACAATCTCCTGCGTGTCGGACAGGCCTCTGACAAAGAGCTGGTGCTGGGCGAATTTGAAGACAACTTCCAGCGCTACCACCTTACCCGTCTTGGCAGCGCCTATCGCAACATTTCACCGGACAAGCCCCATCCTGACAAGCTGTTAGCTCAGGACGGCCCTGGCAAAGTAAAAACAGCCAGCCCTGCACTGGTAACAGCATCAGGGCATGTCAGGCTCTCATCTGGTGCCGGGGACGAATGGGATCTGCTCTCAACATCTTTTTCTACTGCGCTCAGCGGTCACAGTGACCATGTCCCTGCCAGTGACCTGTTCTCTGAAGATGATGCTGATCTGGCGCCACCTGCTGACAGTCCGCTGTTTGCACCCCGCCCTGACAGCCCTGACTATGGCGATAACTTCGACTTTCTCACTTCCGGCCGTTCACCTGTTCTGACAGAGGGCACAGCAGATGCCCACAGTCCGGCTGATGGTGGCTCAGACCCGCTTGAGCTGTTCGACGACCCAGCCTCCCCACTGGAGATTCATGATAATGCCCACGCGCCACTGGGGCTGCATGATGGTCATGCGCCATTGCAGCTGCAGGGTAATCCCCATGAGCCGCTGAAGCCGCATAACGCTGGTGACGCGCCGTTGGAGATTCCTGACGATGACGCGCCATTACAGCTGCATGATGGTGATGCACCGTTGGAGTCGCCCGATAGCAATGATGAGCTGATGCTCCATGATGATGTGTCAGAGCTGACGGACAGTGCTGGCGGTGACGCTCTATCTTCCGTTATGCAAAGCAATCTTAAAGGCAAGCCGGCACCTGCAGGTTCAGGCCGTGAAAACTGTCTTGGATTTTTTTCCGGCCCGTCTTATCTGCGCCCAAAGAGCATGGGGCAAAGCAGGCAGGCCTCATCTGCAGCCGGTGATGACGGCAGCCATGCCGCTGGAATCTCTGCTACTGGCAGCGGTGGCACTGGCAGCTCTGCTGCTGTCAACCGTGCCGCTGGAATCTCTGCTACTGGCAGCGGTGGCACTGGCAGCTCTGCTGCTGGAGCTGACAGTGGCAAAGACAGGGGAGGTGTGGGCCGTGCCCGTGCTTTTGAGGGTGTAAAAGGCGGGGATGAGGGAACTTCGCGTCATGGTGCCCGTGCGGTGCTTATACGTCGTGCCCGCAAGGGTCTGATAGAGCAGCTTGGCGATCTGTGCCGTCTGAACCAGGCTTTCATGCTGATTGCTGATCCTGCGCTGCCGGCTTTTAATCACGGCTTTGACAGCCTTATTGAGCAGCTGGTAAGACTTGAAAACTATGATGTGCACAGCCAGAGCTTTTCTGCCAGCATTGTAGTTCCTTTCTGTTACCGCGTAAGCCGCGTCAGTGACATGCTCAATAACGGCCGTTATGAGCATCGCACTCTGCCACAGCGCATCAGCTGCGGTCTGCACATTCACATGACTCTTGATCTGCAGTCGCTGATCACAGCGGCCCGTATCATGGAGTATGAGCAGGAAGACCCTGACAATCCTCCATATACCGAGCTGCTTGATGATGAGCAGGATCCATGGGATATCTTTTCTGGTCCTGAGGGTACAGCCCTTGATCATGAACCGCTGCGCCGCCAGCTGCGTCGTGTCCACGCCCATCCTGATGGCATTATCAGAGCATTGCGCTGCACCTCCAGCAGGGAAAATCCTGATGCTCAGAACATCAGGCTCGATCAGGACAGCTATGAGCTGGTCATTGATATTGCAGATACCCTTGATCAGTTCACAGGTAAGGCAGAAAACGGCAGCAATCCTCCGGGCGAGCATGCCCGTCGCCGCCTGCAGCGTGACCTTGCTGATCTGGTACAGCTTGAACGCTTCAGCGGGCATGGCCTGCTGCGTATCATGATCAGCGATACCATCACTGATATATCCGAAGCCAGGCTGGCCTCGGGCATCCTGCTCAGGCATGAGGGCTTTTACGATCTCATGAGCCTTGATATGTTCAGGCTCGAGCGCTCGGGCATCAGTGCCATGAGCTACCGTATGAGACCTGAGCTTGCCCAGATGCTGCGCGGTCGCCGCTTCATAGCTGAGCTGGCTGCCTCGCTTCATCATATGGTTGAATGCCGTATGTATGAGTGTGACCGCCAGTATGGCAAGACCGGCCTGAGAGAAACGCTTAATATTGCTGATGTCGACCACTGCCTGCAGCAGCTGCACGCCATCAGGGCCTCCCGTCGTGGCGACGGACTTACCTGGCAGTCTCTTACTCCCCTGCAGTCCTCCATTCTGGAGTACCTGGGGGTACCTGTGCCATCACGCGAAAGCTTCAGTGAGGTAAGCAATGACAAAAATATAGTGCTGCGCCGCCCCCGCAACCAGTAAGACCTGCTACCAAAGGCAGCGGCACGCACAGCCACCTCAGAATGCACATTCTAAAACCATATGCAGAGCGTATCTGCACCACAGCCACCGTACAGCCGGGGCAGCTGACGGCGCCCTGCTCAATGAAGCAGCGGCAAGCTTAATGCGACGACGGCCTGCTCAATGCAGCGGCGACCTGATCAAGGCGGCGCAGGTCGCCGGCCGCAGGCCGGACAAAGTCGCGCCGGTGCTCTTGAACGGCGTACTGGCGTTAAAAAAGGCCATAGACTTGTCAGTCTATGGCCTTTTTTTATGGCCTGAGGCGTTATACGACAGTAAAGATGTCTGGACAGACTTAACTGTACTTCAGTCAGCTCAGAATGATGCAATGGCTGGCAGGCAGCACCGCCACTGATGGCGCTGCAGCGCCATCAGGAGGGCGGGCTGCCCCTGCCGTTTTGCCCTGGCTTACTGGCGCTTCATGGCGCTGAAGAACTCTTCGTTGGTCTTGGTCATGGAAAGCTTGTCGAGCAGGAACTCCATAGCCTCGATTTCACCCATTGGATGCAGGAACTTACGCAGTATCCACATCTTCTGCAACTCGTCAGCAGAGGTAAGCAGCTCTTCACGACGGGTACCGGATCGGGTAACGTCAATGGCAGGGTAGACACGCTTGTCAGCAATCTTGCGTGACAGGTGTAATTCCATGTTACCAGTGCCCTTGAACTCTTCGTAAATAACTTCGTCCATCTTGGAGCCTGTATCAATAAGAGCGGTACCGATAATGGTCAGGGAGCCGCCTTCCTCAACATTACGGGCAGCACCGAACAGACGCTTTGGACGCTGCAGGGCATTGGCGTCAACACCACCGGTCAGAACCTTGCCAGAGGCTGGAACAACGGTGTTGTAGGCGCGGGCCAGACGGGTAATGGAGTCCATGAAAATAACCACATCACGCTTGTGCTCAACAAGACGCTTGGCCTTTTCAATTACCATTTCTGCAACCTGAACGTGACGGGCGGCAGGCTCGTCGAAGGTTGAGGCAACCACCTCACCGTTTACCATGCGGCGCATTTCGGTAACTTCCTCAGGACGCTCGTCGATAAGCAGCACTATGAGCACGCACTCAGGGTTGTTTACGCTGATGGAGTGGGCAACATTCTGTAACAGGACGGTCTTACCTGCCTTTGGAGGAGCCACAATCAGAGCACGCTGGCCTTTGCCTATAGGGGCGGTCAGGTCGATAACGCGGGCAGTAATGTCTTCCTTGGAGCCGTTGCCCAGCTCAAGACGCATACGCTCTTCGGCAAAGATCGGGGTCAGGTTCTCAAAGAGAATCTTGTTACGGGCCTTTTCAGGCTGCTCGAAGTTGACAGCATCAACCTTTAACAGAGCAAAGTAACGCTCCCCTTCCTTTGGAGGGCGAATCTTGCCTGAAATGGAGTCGCCGGTACGCAGATTGAAGCGGCGCACCTGGGATGGAGAAACATAAATGTCGTCAGGACCGGCCAGATAGGAGCTGTCTGCACTGCGCAGGAAGCCAAAGCCGTCAGGAAGAATTTCGATGACGCCTTCGCCGAAAATATCCTCACCGGTACGGGCACAGAGCTTGAGCAGGTTGAAGATAATTTCCTTTTTCCCAAGACGGGCGGTATTTTCAATACCGGCCTGCTCGCACATGTCGACCAGCTGTGCTACCGGGGTATTTTTTAATTCATTAAGGTTCATAAATAATTCACGTACGGCGGGTTACGATCAGCCACCATTGCATTGCAGAACACCTGTCTGCCGGTGCACTGATCGCTGTGCGGGAACATCCCAAAAAATATAATTTCTGTCCCTGACTGCCAGGTGAGGCTCTTAAAGAAGCCAAGGCAGATGGACATCTGACAATCTTGCAGAACAAGGCAGCCCGTGCATCACACATCTTAAGATGCTCAGGGCTTTTATCCTGCATGTCATGCCCCAGCCTGCTCTGTCAGAACTGAGGACATTAAAACCCTGGCCATAAGGCCTGAAACCTTGCTCATTGCTGATATACGCAACCGCTGACAACAGTGATATACACAGCAGCCCCGGGCTGTCAGGCCGTCCTTACGGCCGGCATGCCATGCATCCTGCCTGTGGGCTTGCCAGGCGGCATGCGCCGGCAGTGCCGGCTCAGGCGCCATGTGCAGCCGGACGGCCATGGCAAAGGCATGAGTGCGCCATGACAAGGCCATGCAAAGCACCCGTAAGACGCCACAAAGGCTCTAAAACAGCAAATCAGATATGAAAACCACAGTGTCCTGACATTCCTTAATCACAAAGAACGTTGCAGTCCCGGTTAAATGACAACAGGCCAGACAGAACTGATGACAGATTAATGGAATTCAGGGGAGGTTTACTAAGGCGGTTACTTGGTGAGATGAGCTAAAGTGAAGGCGGCAGCGGTACCCAAGACCCGGGCGGGTCTGTCTGCGGGCAGAGGTCGCTGCAGCTTTTGTCTGCATAATGACCTTACTGTGGTACAGCAGCAGCTGAAACAAAAGACCTGACATCAGGCCTGGAGACCCACAAAAAGCACAGCACCTACACGGGATTTTAAGAAAATCAGAATCCTGGAAAAATTAAGGAGGGAGATGCCTGCAGAAAAGAGTTTACTTCCGGAGGGCGGGCAGACGGCCAGCCTGAGGAGAAACATCAGGAAAGATGCTTTTCAGGGGGTGGCAATAACAAGGTAGATTATTGCGCTGGGCACATAATATCATATTTTTTGTGAATTGACCGAAAATAGGCTCAGGCTGAACAAAAGTTGTCAAAATCGCCTTAAACGCTCACCAATCAGCCGTTTTTGCGCCATATTAAAGCTCTGAGAGTCAAAAAACAGGGTGCAGCAACAGCCTTAAAGGTCTAATATATTTTACAGGCCACAGCCTGACTCGGCCCTGCAGTAGCAATTAACAGCAGACACAGTCTCAGGCCTGACCTTGTACTTTAACGGAGCAGCCCTGCAGGGAAATCCAGACCCCTCCCTTAAGGACCTGCTCCTATTTACAGACACAATACCCGTCTACAAGACACGCCCAGCCCCTACCCGACCAGACCAGACCAGACCAGCCTCGACCCGTCCCGGCAAGCAGGCCCAGCACCTCAGACCTGCCTCCCACACCGTCTCCAGACTTACTTATTCCGAATCACTCCTTAACATAATGACGCTCTCAAGGCCATGACTGAGCTTTTACTGCAGCACCTGGTAAGGAAGCCGTCATGTCCCTTGCGCACCGTTACGGCCTGGACAGGGGCTGACAGTGATCTGTGTTAGAGCCTCAGCGCAGCGGATGGGGGCAGGAAAATTTTTCTGTTTTTCGCCTGTCGATATGAATATTGACCGGTACCAGCGGCCAAACTGTGCGCAGCGGGCCCTGATAATAGATAAACAGGGCGGGACAGCACGTAGCCAAACATACGCTCTGTCCGTTAAATATGGGTCCGGCGTCTTATTGCGCATGCCTGTGAATAGCTGTAGCATACCCACAATATGCCCGCAGCCTACGGAGCAAAGCTCCGGCTGCCCTGTGCTTTTTTCTCTGGATAACAGGCCGGCGTCTGACGCCATGACTGTGAACTTTTACCGATCATTGTCCCTGTTTTCAGATTACAGGCTACAGCTCTCTACTATTGAGAACTGCTCCCTGTCAGCAGCAGGGCTGCGCTGCGTCATGGCACGCAGTGCAGCGCCGGCAGCGCACCTTATCAGTACGTGCCTGCCTTTCTCCATTTGACCACTGCCGTATTTCTCACCACACAAGGACTTTATTATGCGCTCACAACCTGTCATGACCCCAGGCATGCTAATAAAGATGATCTTTTTTCTGGTAACGCTCTCAGGCCTGATTTTCTCAGGCTCTGCCGCAGCTGCCGGTGAAGAGAAAACCGCCACGGCTGAGCCGGCTGCCAAGGCAGCTGCCTATGCGGCTCCTGCCAAAAATGCCTCCTCTGACAGCGCTGATGTTTCACTGTATAACGAGTTTGACCTGCTGCTTAAGCCGGATATTGATGCAAGTGACATCACAGCCGATCCTCTTGGCAATATCGACAAGAAGAACAAGAAGAAGTACGAACATCTTGAACAGCCTCATGAGCCTTATCTCCCATCAAGGGAAGAGCTCAGGGAGCGTCTTGGAGAGATAGACAGTGATGCTGCACTCAATGACGCTGAAAAAGAGCACACCAGAGAGCTCATCACCCGTACCATGAACCTGCTCACCCTTTATGATTCCATCATCAAGGAGGAGCACATGATTAATAATGAGCTTACTCAGGGTAATGCCATGATTGGCTCCCTTGAGAAGGCTCTGAGTGAGGCCAATTCCGTATACAGCGATGAACCTCCTGAGGTAGTGGTCAACGATCTTGAGGATGTCAATACCCTGATCAATCATCTGACCCTGCAGCTCAATCGTGTCCAGTCACAGCTCAATGACGCTACCTCTGCATACAATTCCCTGCAGACCCTGCCGTCACGTGCGCAAAATCAGATTACCCAGAACAACCAGCAGCTCTTTGAGATTACCAAGCGCATTAACGACCCTACCATTCGTCTGCTGCCTGATGAACTCAAGCTGCTTCCTTTTGAAAGCTATGTGCTGGAAAAGCAGAACAACCTGCTGCAAAGTGAGCTCAAGTACCTGACCACTTTCCAGGATATTGCCAACTACAAAATCCGTATTAACAGCCTGCACCGTGACTATCTGAACAAATATCTGGCCAAGGCCAGAATCCGTCAGAACACCCTGATGAGTGCCCAGATCGTCACCGATGAGAGCACTGGCAATACCGAGCAGCTGCCTGCCAAGCTGGCAAATGAGCTCAAATACAACAATGAGCTGGCTGCCAATATCGACAAAATTCTTTCTGACAACGCCCGCCTTAAAAAGGACCTCCAGGAGGTCAACAATGCTCTTAACAGCGCCCATCAGATTGAAAAGAACATCCAGGAGCAACTCTCTGACCTCACCGGCAGCGTGATTCTATCCCGTCTGCTCAACCGTCAGCAGAGCGAACTGCCAAAGATTTCCATCTCATTCAAGCTCGACGAGCACATACCTAATCTCAACCTGTGGATGTATGAGCTGCGCAGCTCCCGTGAGCAGATCTTCGATGTTCAAACCTACGTAAATGAAATGATCCGCAAGGATCACGGCTATGCCCCGTACCGTGAGCAGCTGGTACAGCTGGTCAGACACCGTCGTGCTCTTTTTGACGAGCTCTACAACGCCATGTCTGACGGTGTGACCCTGGCCATTGAGCTGCGCGCCAAGTACAACAAGTTCAACACCACCACAGACAATCTCAAGACAGTTATTAACGATCACCTGTTCTGGCTGACCTCCAACCAGGGCATGAGTCTTGATTTCTTTGTCAATCTCTATCCAACCCTGATGCTGCAGCTGCGCGATTTCCATCGCTATCTCAACACTGATCAGGTTATCCATGACACTGTGGTCAACTACCTCAAGGTGCTGATCCCTATCATGCTGCTGGGCTTTATCTTCCAGCGTGCCAAGCCTTATCTGCGCCGTAAGACCAACGAGCTGGCCATGCGTCTTGATAAGGTTACCGATAACTACTGGGTTACACCTAAAGCCCTTTTCTGTCACTGCTTTCTGATTCTTCCTAAAACAGTAATAATTACCAGTATTGGTGCCACGGTCATTTTTACCGCCCTGGACAGTTTCGAAAGTCAGCTGCACGTAACTCTGATGCTGGCCCTGCACCTGATGTGCTTCCTGTACATGAGGCAGATCATGGAGCCAAACTCCCTGGTACAGCGCCACTTCTCCATCAATCCAGCCATCATTACCCAGAACCGTATCCTTATCGATCAGATCTGGTATTTCAGCATTCCAATGCTGATTATTGCCAACATGAGAGAGGCTGAGCCAACCAAGATTTCAGGTGACGTCATCGGCTATATTCTGATGATGCTGGGCTTCCTTTACCTGACATTCTTTGCCATGGCCACGATTAAGCGCATGCTCATTCACTACAGCCCGACCATGACCTTCTGGATTCTGTCAGCCGCAGGCGTAGCAACCCCGCTGACCATTGCTGTCATGCTGGGCATGGGCTATTACTACACTGTAATTCAGCTGCTCAACCGTGTGGCCATTACCCTGTACATTGGCTTTGCCTACCTCATTGTCGCAAGCACCCTGCGCCGTGAGCTCTATGTTGCTGAGATCAGGATCATGAGAAATGTAAGAACAGCCATGCTCAACAACAGGGAAAATAAAGCCGACAACGCAAAGGGAGCTAATGGCCAGGGAGCATCTGCCTCAGGCAGCGCTGCCAGCAGCTTCGGTGCCCGTTTTGAGAACTTCCGCCTTGAACTGGTAAACAACCGCGCCTTCAAGCTGTTCAATGCCATACTGCTGACCATCACCATCTACTTCATGTATCAGCAGTGGAGTGACCTTGCAGGTGTTCTTACCTACCTGGACAAGATCTACCTGTGGCAGAACGTCAAGGTTGTAGACGGCGTCACCATCACCAGCTCCCTGTCCATCGGCGACATTCTGCTGGCCATTGTGATTGTTATCGTAGCCGTAATCCTCAACCACAACCTGCCAATGCTCATCGAACGTCTGTTCATGCTGCGTTCAGGAGTGGGTGCACGCAGTACCAGCTATACCATCAAGCTCATCACATCCTATGTGATTACCGGCCTTGGAATCATATTCGCAGCCGGTGCCCTTGGTATCAGCTGGGATAATCTGCAGTGGCTGGTAGCTGCACTTTCTGTGGGTCTGGGTTTCGGTCTGCAGGAAATCTTCGCCAACTTCGTATCCGGTCTTATCATTCTCTTTGAAAGACAGATACGTGTAGGTGACATCGTTACCATCGACAATCTGTCCGGCACGGTTAACAAGATACGTATCCGTGCAACTACCATCATCTCCTTTGATAATAAGGAAGTGGTAATTCCTAACCGTCAGTTTATTACTACTGCACTGACCAACTGGTCCCTTACCAATACTGTTACCAAGCTGGAGTTTGCCATTGGTATTGCCTATGGCGCCGACCCTAACAAGGCCAAGGACATTCTGCGCGGCATTATCCGCCGCTGCCGCGATCTCAACCGCGACCGCCGTCCACTGGTCTACATCAAGAGTCTGGACGCCAGTGCCGTAACCATTATGTGTGAGGTTTTCGTTAACGAAATCGGCAAGCGCAAGCCTGTGTACGACTATCTGAGTACCGAGACCCTGCGCCTGTTCCGTGATCACGGCATCGAAATTCCATTCGATCAGCTCGACGTCACTATCCGCAATCTCGATAACGAAAAGACCATTTCCTACACCGAGAAGGACCTTATCAAGGCTGCTGCCATGGGTGCTGCCAAAAAGAAGGCTGCCCTGCCAGTTCCTGAAGAATAACGATCACTTCTTACCTGGATGCAGGTAAACCCTGCAGGTCCTGCACATCAATGAAGCCACCTTACGGTGGCTTCTTTGTTTGTACTGAATAAATTGGCCAGGCTGCCGTTGTATGTCTGAGCGCTGTCCGGGCTTTCTACGCCGCCCGGACAGACAGTCTTACCGGGCAAACAGGAGAGAGAGCCCGGAATAACAGGTCTGTTTCAGGTTCCGGTTACAGTATATCCATGCTGCGGCTCTGTCATGGCTTGCAGGCCAGACAAAGCTGCAGGAGATCATCATGGCATTACAGGCACAATACCTGGCTTAATGCCAGGCACGATGCCAGGCACTGCAGCGCAGTGCCCGGCCCGTACGACTGCGCGCCGGGCATGGTCGTCCCGGTCCCGGCACAGCTGGACCAGGGCGCACCGGCCTCAGGTCCCAGCGTCTGTCCGTGCGTGCATCTGTACGTACGTGCACCTGTCCGCATGACCATGTACCCGCCACACAGGATATTGCTGTATTAAATAAGCACAGGGTGTAAGCAATGAGCCAAGCTGCTAACGAAAACACAGGTACGTTTGCAAGTTCCGAGTCTGGAGAGCCGGTACGTGCATGGCGCATAGCCTTTAAGGTCACTAATCTGAGCTACGACTTTTCCCGCTACGATGAAATAGATATCAACCCTGAGGAGTACACTTTCTTTGAGCCTGATGTCTTTGCCGGAAATAACAGGTTCTATGATCTGTGCCGCAAGAAGGGCTTCTACAGCAAATTCCACAAGGACTTTGTTCAGACCTACTTTTTCAGCCTCTTTGCCAACACTCCCTTTCCCTGCAATGTATTTGCTTTTGTCGAAGAAGTGATTATGCATGGCAGAGACTTCGTCCATCCGCCGCACCGCCTGACCATTGACTCCTCCAGCATCAAGGACCGCAAGCACCGAGCCAAAGCTCAGAAAAAAGGCACGGTCAACGTCGATCCTGACTTTGAAATCTACTATATGGAGACCCCTCACATCACCACGGCCAAAGGATCCGATGTGTCCATATTTGTAGCTCTGAGCTCCATGTACATGCGCGGCTCCCCGAGGCAGCGCGGCGAAAGCTTTTTCAAGCACAATGCCTTTTGCTGCCTGAGCGATGGCCGTGGCATGACCTTTATTAAAGATGGCTCCTTTGCCGGCCTGGTTCCCAACCTGCCCAGCGCCTCTACCCTGCTGCCCCTGATTTTGCTGACCTCCCGGGCTCTTGGCTACAAGTACTGCCTGCGCAATATCAACAAGCTGCTGGGCCGTCAGCTCAGTGAGAAATTCCGCCGCTCAGAAAAACTGATGCGCCAGGGACGCCGTAACATTCGATCATTATCCTTTCTTTACTATTCTGTAGAGTATTTCCTGACTCAGAGCTTCCTGGTTTCAGCTGTTAACCATCAGAACGCCCTTGCTCATGAGCTGTTCCGCGAAATCATTGTCCGCATGGACATCCCTCGCGAGTACCAGTCAGTCAAGGAGCAGATGACTCCGCTCAATCACATCATCAATCAGCTGACCAGCCACGAAATTCTCAAGGGACAGGTATCTATACGCTTTGCCATTGTAGCCCTGGGCTTTTTCATGGTTCTGGTCGTGGTGGTAGTCAGCGTGATCCTGGGCATTGAACCCCTGGTTCGCCTGCTCAACAACCTGGGCATTCTCCCTGAGAACTTCCTTAAATAGAAAAACCCGCGTAAAGCGGGTTTTTCATTATGGCAAAGCAGATTTTTACATCCACAGCTGTCCGACATCAGTCCTGAAGCAAGAAAGCCCTGGACTCTGTCATCACGGCCCGACAGGCATCAGTCCTTAAACCAGAAGGCTATGGACTCAGTCATCACGTCTCGACAGGCATCAGTACATGATCCGGAGGGCCATGGACTCTGTCATCACAGCCCTACAGGCATCAGTCCTTGAGCCGGAGGGCCATGGACTCTGTCATCAGGGCCCGACAGGCATCAGTCCTTAAGCCAGAAAGCCCTGGACTTTTCCACAGTAACCTCCATGCCTGCCTTGAAGGCATTGTAGTCCTTGGCAATATGGCCAATATCAAGAGCTCTGTGACCGGCCTTGTGCAGGTCATAAGCCATGACGGTAGCTGTCTGCCCCAAAATCAGAAACTTGGTCTTTGCCTTGTCGGTTGCCAGAGCCTTGCTCATCAGCTCATCATATTGGTCGAAGGCGCTCTCAGGCGGACCGTAGATGTACTCGATTGATCGTGCCGTAGCGAAGATATTGTGCTCAATTTTGTCGAACACAGTTCGGCCGCAAATAATCACAATATCTTTGTCATTCCACAGCTGCTGGAACTTCTCATAATAAGGTGCACAGTCAAAGTTTCTGTAGTTGACATAAGGCGCAGTAAAACTGGTGTCACCATAAACACGCCCTGGCTTCATATACTTGAGAAATTCCTTTCTGAACCTCTTTCCGTCGTGAAGGTAAAAGTAGAAGCAGTCGTCTCTCAGGCCGGATGGGAAGTTAAAGTAGTAATAAGAGCTCGCAATCAGAACACCGTCTTCTGTGGACGAAAGGATTTCGACCAGCCTTTTTGCCAGTTTGTCATCAAAATGCTGAAACCATGCCTGCCCCGAGGATGTAATTACGGCTATCTCACCATCACCGAATCTGCACATACTGACATTGTTATTAAGCAGGTAGTCAAGAGTGCTGCTGGCATCCATAACCTCAGGAAAACCGTCTCGTCGACTGATCTCGTAAAGGTTTTCCAGTATGAGCGGATGGTTCTCTTCGGCTACTTTTTTCAGCCCGTTTACACTTGTGTTTATCTCTTTGAGGTTATAGCGAAACAGGTATCTGATGTTGCTGAAGAATTTAGTAAGGCTCATCAATCTGATCTCAAAATCTTCCAATATTCAATGGCATACGCACCTGCACCGGCATAACAGAACCTGAGCATCAGGACACTGGCCATGGCAGCCTCAGGGCATATCATTGCAAATAAGCATGTGAGCCTATGCTACCACAATGCCGGCCAGCCTCGGCCCAAGGGCTGCATGCTGCCACCTGATAACTTTGATTTTTATGGATGGAATGGGGGTTTGGGGGTGAAATTAGTGATAATATTTATCACTTATTTTTGCCATTGTGAAAAGCAAGACAGGCGTGCAGGAAGCCTTTTTTAACGGGCGCTATTCCATTTAAGTGCGGAAAGATATAGAATATCGCGCTTGTGCACCTGCCAACTTTTTATTGATTTTTTGATATCAATCACATAGAATGCGCAGATCACAGCCTCCCTTAAGTTTCATTAAGATTGCGCTTGCACAGCAAGTTCAGCCTTAATGGCAGCCTTCAAACCTCCCCTTTTTACTTATGTAAAGCAGGCAGGTTAAGCCTGATACTTTCGTTGTGCCTGAAGCACGGCTGATTATCAGATTAAGGAAGCTGAAGAATTTTTTGCCAAAGTGCACTATTAGAGGTTGTCGCGTATCCTGACGGGCTTTGCGACAGCTAATTATCAACCGACCTTTATCCAGGAGATCAATAGTGGCCCGTATCGCTGGCATCAATGTGCCTGATCACAAGATCGCCGTGATTGCACTGCAGTCCATCTACGGCATCGGCCCTACCCGCGCCCGTGACATCTGTCAGGCTGTGGGAGTTGCTGAGTTAACCAAGTTCAAGGAACTCGACGAAGCTACTTTAGACAAGATTCGTGCTGAGGTAGGCAAGTACACCGTTGAGGGTGACCTGCGCCGTGAAGTTTCCATGAACATCAAGCGCCTTATGGATCTTGGCGCTTACCGTGGTTTACGCCACCGTCGTGGCTTACCAGTTCGCGGTCAGCGTACCAAGACTAATGCACGTACCCGCAAGGGCCCACGTAAGAGCATTAAGAAGTAAGGAGGCACATGATGGCTGAAGAAATCCAACAGGCTGCAAACGCAGCAACCCCTGCAGCTGCTGCCGCAGCTCCAGCTACCAAGACTGCCTCTGCTCCACGTTCCCGTGGCGGCAAGCGCGGTAAGAAGCAGATTGCTGACGGTGTAGCTCACATCCACGCATCTTTCAACAATACCATCGTTACCATCTCTGACCGTCAGGGCAACACCCTTTCATGGGCTACTGCCGGTGGTTCAGGTTTCCGTGGTTCCCGTAAGTCCACTCCTTATGCAGCCCAGGTTGCTGCTGAGCGTGCTGGCGAGGCTGCCAAGGAATACGGTGTAAAGAACCTTGAAGTCTTAGTCAAGGGTCCAGGTCCAGGTCGCGAATCCTCAATTCGTGCCTTAAATGCGATCGGTTACAAGATCACCAACATCACTGATGTTACCCCGATCCCTCACAACGGTTGCCGCCCGCCAAAGAAGCGTCGCGTCTAATCTGGTATCTGTTTTTTTATTGGAGAAAGATAAATGGCAAAATATACAGGACCAGCTCTAAAATTAAGCCGTCGCGAGGGCGTGGATTTATTTTTAAAGTCTGGTGTACGTGCAATTGACACCAAGTGCAAGTTAGACACTGCTCCAGGTCAGCACGGTGCCAACAAGGCTCGCTTATCTGACTACGGCTCACAGTTACGTGAGAAGCAGAAGGTTCGTCGTATTTACGGCGTTCTCGAGCGTCAGTTCAACAACTACTACAAGAAGGCTTCCAACATGCCAGGTAACACCGGTGAGAACCTGTTACAGCTGTTAGAAGGCCGTCTGGACAACGTAGTTTACCGCATGGGCTTCGGCTCCACCCGTATGGAGTCCCGTCAGCTCGTAAGCCACAAGGCTATCACTGTTAATGGCCGTGTCATTAACATCCCATCCTATCAGGTTCAGCCATCTGATGAGATTGCTGTACGCGAGAAGGCCAAGAAGCAGTCCCGTATCAAGACCGCTATCGATCTGGCCGGCCAGCGTGCTGTCAAGCCAACTTGGATCGACGTAGACCACAGCGCCATGAAGGGTACTTACAAGAACAAGCCTGAGCGTTCTGAGCTTCCATCCGATATCAAGGAACAGCTCATCGTCGAGTTCTACTCTAAGTAATAGACAGGCAACCTGCCAGCTCTCCTTTTAAATTGTGGGGTAATAACAGTGTCAGTTTGTGATTTACTCAAGCCTAAGCCAGTCGGATTTACCGAGCTTGGTCCTAATCGAGTACGCATCGTAATTGAGCCATTGGAGCGCGGTTTTGGCAACACCATCGGTATTGCCTTAAACGACGTCCTGCTCAAGACTCTTCCTGGTTATGCCTTTGACGCTCTTCAGATTGAAGGTGTTAAGAGCCTGACCTCTGTAAAGGACGATGTGGCTGAGTCACTGATCGAATTAGTAATGAACCTCAAGAACGTTGCTATTTCATCAGCTCACCCGATTCAGGGTCCAGTCTGGTTCTCCCTGACCAGACAGGGCGAAGGTGAAGTTCGCGCCGGTGACATAACCTGCCCTGAGGGTATGAGCATTGAAAATCCTGATGCCCATATCTGTACTTTAACAGGAGCCAAGGCATCGTTGTCGATGAATCTCCGCGTCGTTCACGGTCGCGGCTATGTAACAGCATCTGATCCGAAGCACCTTCCTGCCAAGGAAGAGAATGAGATTCTCATCGATGCTGCTTTCTGCCCAGTTGCAAGATATGTCTACGAGGTTGAGTCTGCCCGTGTTGAGCAGCGTACCGACCTTGACAGACTGGTCATCGAGCTTGAGACCAATGGCACCATCTCCCCTGATGAGGCCTTAAAGCATGCCGCCGAACTGCTGTGCGGCCACATGACCAATCTTGTTGACAAGGAAGACATTCCTGAGCGCTCCAGCACTCCGGCTGCTCCTCCTTTACCGGATCCGGTTTTAATGCAGCCAGTTGAGGATCTGGAACTGACCGTACGCTCTGCCAACTGTCTCAAGGCAGAGGAGATTTTCTATATTGGCGATTTAGTCCAACGCACTGAGGTCGAGCTGCTCAAGACTCCAAATCTGGGTAAGAAGTCTCTTACCGAGATCAAGGACGTTCTGGCTACCCGCAACCTGTCTCTGGGCATGCGCATCCAGAACTGGCCGCCTCAGAACTTACAGCGTTCGAGTAAGTAAAATTACTGTCAATTTCAGGAAGAAATTACAATGCGTCATCGTTTAGCCGGTCGTCACCTCGGCCGTACTTCTGCACACCGTGCAGCGCTGTATCGCAATCTCGCTAATGCTCTCATCGAGCATGAGATGATTAAGACCACCTTACCAAAGGCCAAAGAGTTACGTCGCTTCGTAGAGCCATTAATCACTCTGGCCAAGGTTGACTCCGTAGCCAACCGTCGTCTGGCTTTCGCCCGTCTGCGCGACCAGGCCGTTGTTGCCAAGCTCTTCAACGAGGTTTCCAAGGCTGCTGCCAACCGTCCAGGTGGCTACACCCGTATCTTAAAGTGCGGCTTCCGTCCTGGCGACCAGGCTCCTATGGCTTACATCATGCTGGTTGATCGCACCGACGGTGAGTCCCAGGAGTAAGCCTCCTCACCTGATAACAGGTGATGAACCCTCAGGCTCAGACTCCGTGCTGAGCCGGGTAAGCTTTTCGAGCATCTGTACGGCAGTGCCATGTACAGATGCTTAAAGAACACTTGGACTGGACAACTTCGGCTGTCGTGTTTGAGTGTTCTTTCACATAAAGGCACAAAGAATTTTCCTTCCCAAAGCGCTGAGCTTTGCAAGTACAGAAACCTGCGCATCTTTCCCATACGTCAGATGGCTTTGTTTCTGTTCAGGTCTGGCGCACTCCCCTGACTTGAATCTACAACTATTTTGAGGGCTGGAACCTTGGATCAGATTGATTTTCAAAGACCAAATATTAAGGAAGTCGTAACAGTCGCACGTAACAAGACACGTGTAACTCTCGAGCCTTTTGAGCCAGACTACGCCCAGATCTATGGTACTGCCCTGCGCCGTATCATGCTCTCCTCAATCCCAGGCTATGCCATTACCGAGGTTGAGATTGCCGGCGCTGTTCATGAATACAGTGCAATTGAAGGTGTACAGGAAGACGTTCTGTTAATCCTGTTAAACCTCAAGGAAGTTGCTGTTCAGTGTGACAGTGCAACTACCATCAATCCTATTCTGCACATCAACAAGACCGGCGTAGGTCCTGTTACCGCTGCTGACATCCAGTGCCCGGCCAATGTAGAGATCAAGAATCCTGATCTGGTTCTGTGCCACATCACTGATCCTGAGAAGGAACTGAACATGACCCTGCACGTAAGCCGTGGTCGTGGCTATGTTCAGGCTCAGAGCCAGCCTTTTGTTGAAAATGGCGACAACCGTTTCATCGGCCGTCTGCTCATCGACGTTTCCTACTGCCCAGTGCTCAACGTTGCTGTTCACACCAATGAGCTGGCCAGCGGCATGGAATCACTGGATCTGACCATTGAGACCAATGGCACCATCCAGCCTGAGGCTGCCATCGCCATGGCTGCCACCATTTTTGCCGAGCAGCTTGGCACCTTCATCAACATCAAGGACTCTGTAGAGCCTGCTGATGACACCACCTTCCGTCCGCTGATCGATCCTAAGCTCATCTGCCCTGTTGAGGACCTCGAGCTGACTGTACGTTCTGCCAACTGCTTAAAGACCGAAGGCATCAAGTACATTGGCGATCTGGTACAGCGTACCGAAGTTGAACTGCTCAAGACCCCAAATCTGGGCAAGAAGTCCCTGACCGAGATCAAGGACGTTCTGGCCGAGCGTGGTCTGTCCCTGGGCATGCGCCTGGAGCACTGGCCACCATCAGATCTCGATGTAGGTCACTGATAAATTCAGCCGCCTGAAGCGGCGCCGGCCGGTAGCCATACCGGCCACACCATGGAAAAGGGCTGCCGCTGTCAGGGCAGCCCTTTTTCTTTTGTTCCGCACTCACCGCCTCCCGCCTCTCCACTCAGTACTTGTAAGGCCCAGCCTGACAGGTCCTGGCCGGGGGCTGGACGCGGCTGCAGTGCAGTTCCACTTTTTCAGGAGCTGATATGAGCGACCAGAACCTCGCCCTCCAGCCTGATGTAGACAGCATCAGCGAGAGTGATTTTGACTTCCTGTGCGACAGTGCCTTGAATCTGGCTCTGGAGACCAGCGAGCTTACCAGTGCCGATGAGGTCACCTTAAAGAAGATCCGTGACCATATGCACTCAGACAAGTACAGCCTCTCCCTTGAGGTCAATGGTGTAACCACCTCATGGTGGGACGACGAAGAGCTGCCATCCCTGCTGGACGAAGACAGCGATGACGCCGTCGCCGCTGAGGCAGCCGCAGATGCCACCGCTGAGGCTGCCGCCAGTGCTGCTGACGCATCCTCAGCAGATGCCTGTGCCCAGGACAGCTGTGGCTGCGGTGCCGATGACATTACCCTTGAGGTCAATATCATCTCTACTGTCGATGCCGGTTCGCACGCAGGCGAGCGTGTAGTCGTAGCCTCAGTACACTTTGATGTACCAGCATCCCTGACTGATATCCAGGACCGCCCGTTGAAAAATATCGCCATCAAGTGGCTCCCTGAGCTCGACAACTAAGCCGCTGTCCGACGGCCCTGGCCATGCGCCTTGGCACATGGCCTTGCCATGGTGTCGGCAGGGCAATGCTGGCCTGCCCTGGCAAGGCCATAGCCAGGCCAGCATGGCTCTGCGGCCTTGCCAGGCCAGACCAGACCATAGCACGTCGGCCATGCCTGAGCCTGCAGGCCCATTAACAGACAGGCCCCGCTGTCACAGAGGTGATGGCGGGGCCTGTTTGCTTTGGGCGGGGCTGGGCGCGGTTATCGCGATGCCAGCTGCTGGTCAATAAATGCGGCGGCCGGCTCTAGCAGGGCACGTTCGGGTAGAGTTCCCAGGGCCTGGTCGAACTTGATGCACTGGGCATTGTGACTGAGCGGCTGCCAGCGGCATGACTCAAGGCCGGCATTGTCGTAAAAGCAGATTTGCGCAATGTTGCAGCTGCAGGCCAGATGTACTGTTGCGGTATCAACACTGATCATGCCATCGAGCAGAGCTGTAAGCGCAGCAAGGTCGCTAACTGAGGTGTTCTCAGGCATGGTAAGCAGACGGGTGCCGTGCAGAGCTGCAGTAACAGGAGGCATCAGAGCCATGACAGCACGGATAAACTCACGGCTGGATGCCGGGCACATCAGCAGCACACGCGTGCTCTCAGAGCGGCCCAGAATGTCCTTGATGATGGAGGCACATACCTCAGGGCTCATGCGGCGTGACTTTGGGGCGGCCATGGGGTTGATACCAAAGAGCGGCGTTGAAGCGGCTGCTGCACGGGCCCTGGCAGCAAGCTCAGCAACTGGCATCTGATCGGACGGCTCGTTAAAGACTGCAGAGGGGTTGAGTACGCTCATGGCCCTGCTCAGGTGCTCAGCCTTAAACAGCGGGGTATAGCGCACACTGTCTGAGGTATCGACACCGCCACGGTTGAGCAGCTCAGTAAAGGCACGGCTTACCGGATGGTTATAGGTGGCCGGATGGAAGATGTGAAGATTGATGGAGGCTACAGTGTAGTCGCAGCCGGCAATGAAATCCGGCCTCAGGGTCCAGTTGAAGATAAAGTCACGGGGACGGTAGGCAGGCTCAGTTGAAAGTACCAGATCTACCTTGCCCTGATGGCCGGCGCCCTGAGAGGCGGCCACGATCTGCTGACACAGAGAATTGATTTCGCCCGCGCCTGGCTTGCGAGATGAGACCAGCACCTGGTCAAAGCCAAGAATGTCGTAGTAAACGGAGGCCAGGTTTTCAGGACAGACAACGCTCAGAAGAGGTCGCTGAGGGAGAGCCTTAAGGCGGCGGTAAAAATCGCTCATTACCTGGGTATCGCCCAGTTTGCCATCAAGCTTGAGAATAACTATATGGTTCAGGTTCTCCCATTTAAAGTCCTGAACATTCCCCTCAGGCATATAGCCGTATTTTTTCTGCGCCCAGATAAATCGCACGCGATCGCGAAGCGCAAAATAAGCCTGTTTAAGTCCCATCAACAACAAATCTCTATTTCACCTGAAATGAGGACGGTCATGTCCGCGTCTCACATCAATAAGGTCGCGGACCACAGCAGCACATTATGACCGTCCTGCCGGAATAACTCAGGGCCTGAGTCCAGGCTGCGGCACAGCAGGCCAGGCCTGCTTACCCGCTTCAGCCAGCTCAGTCTGTTTTGCATGCTCACACTGGTTTGGCCTGCTCACCAAGCTCAGCCTGCTCAGCCTGCTCACCAGCTCAGCAAGATCCGGCTAATCATCCTGACCTACAGACCGGCCTTGTGACCCAGCATGGACACTGACATCAGGGTCTGCAGTAAGACTGCACAGCGTTCAATGCTGGAGGGCAACAGCCACTTCAAGTCACCCTGTACCCGGCATCCAAAATTTCTGTGGCTATTATAGCGGAAAGAATGACCTCAGCCCCGATCAGCTGCAGCTGCAGTGAAAGTAACATGCATAAATACCAGGCATACCTGCCCAGCATAAATACCCTGCATATCCACCCGGCATAACCACAGTCACAACGCAAGGATCAGCTACGCTGCCATGGCATACGCCATGACCTTCCTTTCTGCACTGCGCGCCAGCAGGCGGCGCGGTGCGCCGGCCTGCCCGGCTCTGGCGGTTAAGGATTAATCTCTATAGGGGTGCCTGGGTCTACCAGGGAAATGAACTCGTCCATCTCAGGGTTGAGCACGGCAATGCAGCCATTGGTCCAGTTGGAGCGCTGTACAGTCTCATGGAACTCACCTCCTGACGGTGGCTGGCCGTGGACCATAATCATGCCGCCTGGACGCACGCCACGGCGACGGGCACTCTCAATGTCATGAACATTAGGATAGGAGATGTGGAAAGCGCGGTAGTAATAGGAGTTTTCCTTGACGTAATCAAGGATGTAGGTGCCCTCAGGAGTGCGGCGGTCCCCCTCCTGCATCTTGTGACCCTGCGGACGATCTGAAAGAGCAATCCAGTAGCGTCTTACCACTCTGTCACCCTTGTACAGGATCATCTGGTAATGGCTCTTGTGTACCACTACCTTGTCTACCAGATTCCTGGGAGCACGGTATCCGCGTGGAAACATTGGCAGTCCGGAAATACGGCCCAGGCGGTTGTAGTCGTACTCGTAATCTTCAATGACGCTGTCAATGACAGCGCTGTTGTACAGGGTGGCCGGAAGATTGGCTGTATCAGCGCCTGTTATGGCTGTGGTATAGGAGTCGGCAAAGGCCTGGCTGCTGCAGGCAAGGACAGCAAACAGGGAACACACGACAGCGTAAAAGGACTTTTTAAGGGAAAGTAAGCTCATAACAGACGGGCTCCTGGCCGCAGGTCCTGACAGCTTGAGCGCAGGCGGACCGGCCAGATTTACAAGTAATAAAACCATTGTGGACATAGTGCACTGCCAGCCGGCGGCCACGATGCCATGCAAGGCATCGCGTCGCTGCGCGGCGGCTGCAGGCTGTGCAAGGGGCAGCGCCACACACTGCGGCTGCCCAGGCTCCATGACGCACACTATGTGCAGCACAGACACTGATGCGCAGGCGGGCGGCGCTGCCGCAGGCGCTGCAGGCGGCGCAGGCGACGCTGCCTGCTGCATCTACCGGTCCCTGTAATGCTGCACAGCAAGGACCTTTGCACAGGAAGTCTATTATATATGGGCTGTGCCCCTGATAAAAAGACGACTCCAGATTTGAGACTGGCAGGTGCATGGCCGCTTGCTGCCCGGGCCGGGCATGGCCCGGTAAACCATACCTCAGCCACCGGCTGAGGGCATGACTGGTGGTGTATTTTTGGGGGCCGGGGTTGCAGATAAGGACAGCAATATTGTGCAAAAGATTGAAAATGCAGTTTTTTCCTCTATATTATGCTTGCTTTGCCCCCAGATGCCCTGTGCCCTGTCCGGGCAATGAAAAGACAGCAACTGATGCAGGCCCCATGCTGCCGGCAGTACAGTTTTGTCATTGTTGTTGAGCCTTTTGTCAGCCAGGTATTTTTCAATGAGTACTAAAAACAAAAGCGAAATGAGCTTGGAGGGCGTAGAGCGTCTTCCTTTGCAGAACTTTGCTCAGGACGCCTATCTGAACTACTCCATGAGCGTCATCAGAGACCGTGCTCTGCCATCAGTAAGCGATGGTATGAAGCCGGTTCAGCGCCGCATCATTTACGCCATGGCCAAACTGGGCATCAACTTCAAGGCCAAGCATGTCAAGTCAGCCCGCACCGTAGGTGAGGTGCTCGGTAAGTACCACCCTCATGGCGACTCTGCCTGCTATGAGGCCATGGTGCTCATGGCCCAGCCGTTCAGCTACCGCTACCCTCTCATTGACGGTCAGGGTAACTGGGGTGACGTTGAGGATCCCAAGTCCTTTGCGGCCATGCGTTATACCGAAGCCCGTCTGTCAGCTCAGGCTGAGCTGCTGCTTGAGGATCTCAATCAGGGCTGCGTCGAGTGGATGCCAAACTTCGACGGATCAGCTGAAGAGCCAAAGGCTCTGCCTGCCCGTGTGCCTAATATTCTGCTCAATGGCACCATGGGTATTGCTGTTGGTATGGCCACTGACATCCCTCCTCACAACCTCAATGAGCTGGTAAAAGCTGCAATTTACCTGCTTGACCACCCTGAGGCCAAAGTTAAGGATCTGCTCAAGTACGTAAAGGGTCCTGACTACCCATGCGGTGCTGATATCATCACCCCTCCTGCCGAACTGCAGAAGATTTATGAAACCGGCAAGGGCACCATACGCTCACGCGCTGTTTATGAAGAGACCCGCGAGGGCATTGTGATTACCGCTCTGCCATATCAGGTAGGTGTAGGTCAGGTAGAAAAAGAAATTGCCGATCTCATGGTCAAAAAGAAGCTGCCATGGGTAGGCGATCTCATCAATGCCAGTGACCACGAGCATCCTTGCCGCCTCATCATTGTGCCGCGCTCCAACCGTGTGGATACAGAAAGCCTGATGAGCCATCTGTTTGCCACTACCGATCTTGAGTGCACCTACCGCGTCAATCTCAATATTCTGGGTCTGGACGGCCGTCCTCAGGTCAAGGATCTGGCCACAATTTTAAGTGAGTGGCTCACCTACCGTACCGAAACTGTTACCCGCCGTTTCAACCACCGTCTGAGCGCAGTCAACAAGCGCCTGCACCTGCTTGACGGTCTGATGGCCATTTTCCTCAACCTCGATGAGGTCATTGAGATCATCCGTCATGATGATGATCCCAAGGCTACTCTCATCCAGCGCTTCAAGCTCTCTGAGCAGCAGGTTGAGTACATTCTCGATACCAGACTGCGTCAGCTGGCCCGTCTTGAAGAAGAGAAGATTCGCGCCGAAATCGACAAGCTCAAGGAAGAAAAGGAAGATCTCGAAGATCACCTGGCCCATCCTGAAAAGCTGCGTTCTTTCATCAAGGGCGAGCTCACTGCTGATGCCAAAAAGTATGGTGACAAGCGCCGCTGCCAGGTAGTTGAGCGTGCCGAGGCAAAAGAAATGGATGCTGTTGCTGCTGCTCCGGCTCAGACCATGACTGTGGTTATCTCCCGCATGGGCTGGGTACGAGCAGCCCAGGGCGCCAACATCGATGCTGTTGCTCTTTCTTACAAGAGTGGTGACAGCTACCTTGCCAAGGCTGTAGGCAAGAGCAATCAGTATGCTGTCTTTATTTCCAATATGGGCCGTACCTTCTCTATCCTGATTAAGGATCTGCCATCAGCACGTGGTCAGGGTGAACCAATCTCCACCAAGGTATCGCTCCAGCCTAATGAGGTAATTACCACTGTCATTACCGGCGCCATTGAGGATCACTTCCTGATGGCCAGCGACCGTGGCTTTGGCTTTATCTGCCGTCTTGCAGATATGATTACCAGCAAGAAGGCCGGCAAGTCTCTTGTCACCCTTGATGAGGGTGCCATGCTGATGCGACCAATCAGGCTTGATGACATTGAAAATGACATCATTGCCGTAGTCAGCAAGCGTCGCCGCCTGCTCTTCTACCGCGCCTCTGAGCTGACAGTACTGCCACGTGGCAAGGGCCTCAAGCTTATCCGTATTGCTGCTGCCCACCTCAAGGATGGCAGTGACGGCGTAACTGATATCTGTGTGCTCAAGGACGGTGACGGCCTGCGCGTGAACTCAGGCAAGCGCCATATTGATCTTAAGAGCAAGATGGTAGCCGAGCGCATCTCCGTACGCGACCGCACCGGTGAAGCCCTGCCATCATCATTTACCAAGGTTGACTACATTGAGGTTATCCCGGGCGCCAATGCCCTGCTTAACACCCCGGCCGGTGCCGATGGTATCACTCCGGCTGGTCAGGAACTGCCAGGCTTTGAGCAGCCGTAAAGCACAGCTGACAACAGGCTTGCCAGGCATGCCATGATGGCCCGCCTGACCGAACGGCCGCATGCCCGGCATGCCCGGGCGGCCGCATGCCCGGGCGGCCCGCCTGACCGGCCTTTGGCAGCCCTGACCTCCGCCTGACAGGTCCGGCAACGTGCCGTAGCAGCTAAAAGGCCAGCCACATAAGGGGCTGGCCTTTTAGTTTGCAGGCAGAGGCTGCAGGCCACTGAGCGAAATAAAACTTTCTAATTCGGTCTAATTGTTCATATTGCTGCTACGATCCGCACTTATTGGGCTATTATGCTCGTTTTCCGGTTGAAGCCAGCTCCGGTGATGCCATTTGACTATGACATCCGGGCCCGACTGCAGGTTAACTCATGCGCTATTTAATCATGACAGTGCGAATCGTTATTCTCCTTGCCATGGCCTTGTTCTGGCTGGCAGCAGGCACTCTTATCTGTGTGCTGCGCCCCATGCACAGAAACAATGTCCATGCACTGACCACCATGCTGGTCTGGGCCCAGAGAGTGATAGGCGTTAAGGTCATCTGTCACTTTGAGCCCGCCCGGATAAGAGAGAACATGCCCGCTGTTATGGTAGGCCTGCATCAGGGCGACTGGGATGTTATTACCATGGCTGGTCTTCCCCAGCCGGGTATGGTGTGCGTAGGCAAGAAAAGCCTGATCTTCACCCCCATATTTGGCCTGCTCTTTGTCCTGTCAGGCAATATCCTTATCAACAGGGACAACAGAAACAGAGCTGCTGAGACCATGCTCAAGGTCGTAGAGCGCATCAAAAAACGCAGACTGTCCGTATGGATGTTCCCCGAGGGCACACGCTCAGGCTACGGCCCGGTAGGCCGCTTTAAAAGCGGCGCCCTGCACATGGCAATGCTTGCACAGGTACCGGTCATACCCTTTGTTACCTCCACCTACTCCCGCCAGATAGATCTTGGACGCCTTGATAATGGCGAGGTCCATATCAAAATGCTGTCCGTCATCGAGCCCTCTTCATTAAGCCGCCATGACATTGCCCGCACAACAGCAGAGCTGCGCGACCAGATGATTACCGCCATGCGTGAGCTTGATATGGAGGTACGCCGCCCGCCAGGCTACCGCCTGCCGGCACTGCGCTGACCATGCCAGGCCAGGCCATGCCCTTAAGCCGGGGCCAATGCCCAGGCTCTGGCCATACTACCGCCTGCCGGCACAGGAGCCGCTTTGTCCCTGCAAAGCGGCTCTTTTACTTTGCACGGGTGGGCACGCCTGTGAACTGGCAGCCGGTAAGGGCCTGCACTGCAGTCCATGAGGTGCTGATGGGCGCGGCTGTCAGAGTACTTTTTGCTTTGCAAAAGGCCGGGCAGAGAAATATAAAAATATTCCTTTGTCCAGTGCGGATAAAGGTATAATTCAGGATCAGGCTTTAATAAATCCCGGGGCTGGATAAGACCTCCCTGCATGCAGCTGCTGCAGGATGGTGCCCCAGTTGCTTACCGAAAATACCTGGCAGGTATATGCTGGTAATGCCTTAATTGAGTCGGATTTTCAGCCGTATGCATCAACAGGGCTTCGGGCTTTCAGGCACGGACGCCTGATTCCTGAAAGGATCTGTGAGCACTGCGGCATCAAAGCGGCCTGACGGCCTGCTCATGGTCAGCCGGGACTTACTGAACCGGCCCGTATCGTCTGCAGGGCGATACCACAGCAAGTCCTGAGTCTGCCCATATTCCTTCATGGCGGCGTCAGATCACTTCCACTTGTGAACAGACAAGAGTTTTCGCATGTACATGACAACCGACGAGATACGTTCCACGTTTCTCAATTACTTCAAGGATCATAATCACGAGATTGTTCGTTCCAGTTCTCTCGTTCCTTACAACGATCCTACCCTTCTGTTTACCAATGCCGGTATGAACCAGTTCAAGGATATTTACCTTGGCAAGGACAGAAGACCATACATCAACGCTACCACTGCACAGAAGTGTGTACGTGCCGGCGGCAAGCAGAATGATCTGGACAATGTAGGCTACACAGCCCGTCACCACACCTTCTTTGAGATGATGGGTAACTTCAGCTTCGGCGGCTACTTCAAGAAAGAAGCCATTACCTACGCCTGGGAGCTGTTAACCGAGGGTTACAAGTTACCAAAAGAGTCCTTAATGGTAACCGTATATGCCGAGGACGACGAAGCCTACAACATCTGGCACGACATTGTCGGTCTGCCAGCTGAGAAGATCGTACGTATCGGTGACAACAAGGGCGGCCGCTATAACTCTGACAACTTCTGGCAGATGGGCGATACCGGTCCTTGCGGCCCATGCTCCGAGGTTTTCTACGACCACGGTGAAGGCATCTGGGGCGGCCCTCCAGGCTCACCTGAGGAAGACGGTGACCGCTTCATCGAAATCTGGAACATCGTGTTCATGCAGTACAACCGTCAGGCCGACGGTACCTTTGAGCCACTGGGCAAGCCAATGATCGACAACGGTCTGGGCCTTGAGCGTATTGCTGCCGTGCTCCAGGGCGTACACTCCAATTACGACATTGACCTGTTCCGTGGCCTTATTGATTCAGCTGCCGAGATCCTTGGTGTTTCTGACAAGTCCTCCAAGTCCCTGCGCGTAATCTCCGACCACATCCGCTCCTGCTCCTTCCTGATTGCCGATGGCGTACTGCCATCCAATGAGGGCCGTGGCTATGTACTGCGCCGCATTATCCGCCGTGCCGTACGTCATGGCCGTCTGCTGGGCGCCAGGGACATATTCTTCTACAAGGTAGTAGCAAAGCTCGTAGAGCTCATGGGCAAGGCCTATCCTGAGCTGGTTGAGCAGCAGGCTCTTATCGAGCGCACCCTCAAGAAGGAAGAAGAGCAGTTCCTCAACACCCTGGACCGTGGTCTGGCACTGCTTGACTCCGAGCTGGAGAAGCTGGGCGCCGAGCGCACCATCCCAGGTGAGGTTGTCTTCAAGCTCTATGACACCTACGGCTTCCCAGCTGACCTGACCCAGGACGTAGTACGTGACCGTGGCTACATCGTGGACATGGACGGCTTTGAGACCGAGATGAACAAGCAGCGTGAGCGCGCCAAGTCTGCCTCCGCCTTCGGCATCGACTACAACAAGGAGCTCAAGCTCAACGCTGAGACCACATTCTCAGGCTATGGCCGTACCGAGGATGAGGGCAAAATCATCGCCATGTTCAAGGGCGTTGAAGAGTGCAGCGAAGTTCTCACTGACGAGCAGGCTGTTATCGTTCTGGACAACACTCCTTTCTATGCTGAAAAGGGTGGTCAGATTGGCGATACCGGCGAAATCCGCTGTGGCAACAATCTCTTTATCGTTGAGAACACAAAGTTTGTAGGCAAGGCCACCATTCACGTAGGCCGTGTTGAGCTGGGCGAGTTCAAGACCGGCGACCAGTGCCGTGCCATTGTCAACTCAAAGCGCCGCAAGGACATTGCAGCTCACCACACTGCAACCCACCTGCTGCACTCAGCTCTGCGCCAGGTACTGGGCGATCACGTCCACCAGAAGGGTTCTTCTGTTGGTCCTGACCGTCTGCGTTTTGACTACTCTCACCCACAGCCTCTTACCACTCAGGAGCGTCAGCAGGTAAGTGCTCTGGTCAACTCCTTTATCCGTAACAACAGCCCTGTTGTCACCGACATCATGAACCTCGATGAGGCCAAGCAGTCCGGTGCCATGGCTCTGTTCGATGAGAAGTATGAGGGTGAAGTACGCGTAGTTACCATGGGCTGCGACTCCAAGGAACTGTGCGGCGGTACCCATGCTGAGCGCACCGGTGATCTGGGCTACTTCATGATTGTCTCCGATGAGTCCATTGCCTCAGGCGTACGCCGTATTGAGGCTCTGACCAGTGAGGCTGCCATTGAGTACCAGCAGGCCGTTTCCCGCATCGTGTCTCAGGCATGCAATATCATGAAGACTGACAACTTCAGCTTCGTGGAGCGTGCCCGCTACATGATTGAGCACACCAGCTCCATCGAGCATGAGAACATGCTCTTAAAGGAGAAGCTCGTACACTTTGAGTGCGTAAACTTTGCCCATGAGGCCACCGAGGTCAAAGGCGTCAAGGTTGTTGCCCGCAAGGTTGACGGCTACTCCATGCGCGAACTGCGTCTTGCTGTAGACGAGCTCAAGAACACCCTCAAGACCTGTGTAGTAGTCCTGGGCTGTGTTGATGAGAAGACCGACAAGGTCAACCTCATTGCTGCCGTATCCAAGGATCTGACCTCAAAGCTCAAGGCCGGTGATCTGGTCAACGCTGTTGCCGCTCACGTAGATGGCAAGGGCGGTGGCCGTCCTGACATGGCTCAGGCCGGTGGTACCAACAAGGACGGTCTGGATGCAGCCATTGCAGCTGTAGACCCATTCTTACAGGAGCACCTGTAAATGCTCGTAATATCCCAGAAGAAAGGTGAGAAAATTCATATCGGAAGGGATATTACCATTACCGTTGTTGAGCTTAAGTCAGGCAAGGTGAGACTGGGTATTGAAGCCCCGTCAAGCTGCAGAATCATACGCGACTCACTGCTGCGCAGTGATCGCCTGAGTGCATGCTCACTTAATGCCGATACTGACAGCCAGGAAGAGGATGATGACTGCCAGAGCCAGTCAGGTGATGGTACCGCTCTGAGCGACGCTCTGAGCGATGCACAAGACGGCGATCTCCATGACGGCCGCTCCTGATGCACTGATCTCACCCTCTTCAGGAAAACCGGGCACCCCATACGGGGCTGCCCGTTTTTTTCCCCGGCAGCCAGCCACCGGCTATCCCTGCCACCCTCCATCATGCCCGCCACCACCCTCCTGTCAGCCCGCCGCCTCACCTGGCACCTCAAAGCAACCGCCTGGCTACTGATCACTGCCCATTGACGCAGCCAATGAATGCCTGCTTACCGGTGACTGCGTGTCGGGAATGCACGCCCAAAAAACAGGCACCATTCAGCAAATAACCCGGCTCTTTTTAACCAGACGAAAAAACATGAAGAAAGGCATATATATGGCCGCCATGCACGCAGCTACGCACTCCGTCGTTAAATTCATGTAAAAATATTAAGGAAATTGCTTGACATCATGTGCTAAAACCCTGATAATGCGCGCACACAGTCGCGGAGAGATGACCGAGAGGCTGAAGGTACTCCCCTGCTAAGGGAGCATACGACCAAAAAGTTGTATCGAGGGTTCGAATCCCTTTCTCTCCGCCACCGATGTGAAATAAAAGACAGCTTCATGCTGTTTTTTTATTATCTGATGTCTGTATCTATGACACCCATCTAATCCCAGTCCCTGCGGGCAACTCACAACCAGCCTGCAACAAGAATCTCCCACTCTCACTGCCCCCAAATAACCAGCTCTCCAGATTACCAGAGACAGGTCCCGGCAAACTCCAGAATCTCAGCAGCTCATCCCATACCCCGACCGCCAGATCTGCGCTCACAGCACACCCCATCACCCCGGCTGCACGCCCAGCCATAGTGCTGCGTCATACACAGCTCTGAGCAAAGCACATCATCGCATGCCCTCATGAGCAGTCTGCCTGCTAATCCGGTCTGCCTTCTCTGCCTGCTGCGTTGCCTGCGGCATGATTCATTCTGCCGTGAAGTTAAATGTTCTCCACGGTTACATTACCTTAACTTTTATAAATTATCTTTGCTGCATTACAATCATAAGGTCACGTCCTGCCGCCTGGTGGAGCGTACTGACAGCCTGTGCTGCCACTTTACCTTCAACTGCGCCAGAGGGAGCTGTAGCAGTTTATCTGCTCTTTGCTGCTGGACACAGTACTGTGAGCTGCGGGCACTCAGGGGCATTGCTCATGCTGGCTGCCCATAAAGCATCCTGCTGCAGGCCAAGGACATTGCTCATACTGACTGCCCATAAAGCATCCTGCTGCAGGCAAAAGACATTGCTCATGCTGGCTGCCCATAAAGCATCCTGCTGCAGGCCAAGGACATTGCTCATGCTGACTGCCCATAAAGCATCCTGTGCAGGCAATTGGCACTGACCGCGCAGCTCTAAGGCACAGCAGGTGCACTGGTGAGGGTGATCTGCTGGCTGCGAGAGCTGTTTTCGGGAGCATGAACCGGGTTGTTGACGACCAAAGTGCTCATGCAGCCGTCATGGAGCTGTTTTTTCTTTAGAAAAAAATCGGGTGCGTATCGCATTACGGATCAGATATACATGGCCTTTTGCAAGCATCCATATCTGCTTTTGCAAAATCGGCGTAAAATTTTTTTTAAAAATGCTTGCCACGTCAAAACTTTTTGCTATAATGGGCGCCACTTGATAAGCGGAAGCATATCAAAGTAACGATGCACCCGTAGCTCAGCTGGATAGAGTAATCGGCTACGAACCGATCGGTCAGGAGTTCGAATCTCTTCGGGTGCGCCACTAAATCGCTGCTTTATGTTTTTGTTTGTCAACACAGCGCACCCGTAGCTCAGCTGGATAGAGTAATCGGCTACGAACCGATCGGTCAGGAGTTCGAATCTCTTCGGGTGCGCCACTTCTTTTAGAGCATGTCTCTCCCTCCTTTATAAATTCTTTTATAAATCACCTCCAAACAATTGAACATCGGTTCTTGAATAAAGAAGCCGGGTTTTGTCGTTTCTGTATTCTGCACATCCCGTTCTGTTAATTGCTCCCATCCGACATCCGCATAAGCCCACAGTGGCCCACCGCCATCTGCTTCCGAGCGCCTGATGATGTGTATCCGGATGCTTCATGGCATGCAGGCAGCGTCTGCGGCAGCAGGAGCCGTCACCTCCTGGAGATGTCCGTCAGGAGGGCGGATGCCTGTGTGTGATGTAAAGTCCGCACAGATGGCCTTTCAGGCGGAGATGGCTGCTCTGACTGTACTGCGATTTGACCTGCTGTTATTGGGTCTGGCTGTATATTTTTTTGGGGCTGTGATTTGAGGCTTGCGGGCCGTTATTTCATGCGTAATTGAATTTATGGCCGGGTGGCCCTGCAGGGCCTGACTGCGGCACTGAGAAAAAAATATTATCCCGGACAGGCATTGGGTCCAAAGCTGCAATTGAGGCCAAAACATGTCCCCAACCTGGACATAACACATATCAGGATTTGTCATTTTGAGGGCGGCCGCTGGCATGAATACAGGGAAAGATACCAGGGGCGCACCGTGGGTCCATGGGCCTGGCACCGACCTGAAGTTGTGGCTATACTGTCCTGGTTTTTTCACCTGTTAATGGAGAATGGCAATGAGTGATCTCGACCTGAATCAGCCTGCTTTTAAAGATCCTCCAGTTGATCTTGATGCCGAGCGCAATCTGCTTGGCGCAATTATCCAGGAAGGAACTCTGCTTACTGCCATCTCTGATGCTATAGGAACTCTCGAGGTTGAGGAATTTGCCTCGGAGAAAAACCGTATTATCTACGCTGCCATTCTGACCCGCTCAGCAAGCTCAGATGACTTCAATCCTACTGTGCTCTCCGATCAGCTTGAAACTGATGGCACTCTGGACAAGGCAGGTGGCCGCTCCTATATAGCCAGTCTCATCATCAACAGTGGTGTACCAAGCTCAGCTGTTATCGAGTACGCCCAGATTATCCGCAACAAGGCCAAGCGCCGCGCCATGATTGAGATTAACGAGCGCATCATCGACATGTGCTACCAGCCTGAGGGCCGTACTGCACGTGAGATCTACGATGAAGCCTCGGGTCTGATTTTCAAACTGGTAGAGTCGGCCAATCAGAACGATACCGGTCCTCAGCCAGCCGTGCCTAAGGCTGTTGAGCTGCTCATGAAGATTCAGGATGAAATCAAAAATGAGCAGAAGATGTCAGGCGTACCTACAGGCTATACCGACCTTGACAATATCACTCAGGGTCTGCAGCCGGGATCCCTCAACATCATCGCGGCCCGTCCGTCAGTAGGCAAAACCTCCTTTGCCATGAATATCGTGGCTAATGTGGCCATGAACCCGAACATCACCAAACCTGCTCTGGTGTTCTCCCTTGAAATGCCTACCGAACAGATTCTGATGCGTCTGCTCTCCACCTTTGGCCGTGTCAGCATGAACAAGCTCAAGGCAGGTGAGGTATCAAGCGACCAGTGGATGGATATTGTCCGCAAGATCAAGCTGCTGACCTGCGTTACTGACAATGTAACCCGCGACAAGCTCTATATCGATGACAGCGGCGACATTACCCCTCTGGAGCTGCGCGCCCGCGCCCGCAAGCTGCACATGGAACACGGCGGCCTGTCCGTTATCATGATTGACTACGTGCAGCTGATGCGCAGCCAGACCAAGGCAGCCAACCGTACTCTGGAAATTGGTGAAATCTCCCGCTCCCTCAAGATGCTGGCCAAGGAGCTTGAGGTGCCTATCATTGCTCTGGCGCAGCTCAACCGTGAAGTTGATAACCGTAAGGACCACCGTCCATTAAACTCCGACCTGCGTGAATCCGGCTCTCTGGAGCAGGACGCTGACATGATTATGTTCCTGCACCGTGAATCTGTTTACACCAAGGGCGAGGGCGGCGAGGACAACTCCAATCAGGCCACCCTGATCATAGGAAAGAACCGTAACGGTGCTACTTCCGATATCGAGCTCTTCTTCGTAGGCGAGTACACAGCCTTCTATGACAAGGGTTATGCCGAGGCCAACTACGACTCCCTGGCTACTGGCTCAGCCCCGGGAATTGGCGCCCCTCCAGGCATAGGAGCACCTCCGGGCATTGGCGGCGCTCCAGGCGGCGCTGCCGCCAACGTTATCAACTACTGATAACCGCCCCTGCCGCCCGCCTGGGCGTGCCGTTCCGGTGCACCGAGGTGCCCTGTGCGCCCTTCTGGCCCCTGCGCGGGCTTACGCCCGGCCCCACAGGCCCTGCTGCAGCTGTGCACTGCACCAGGGCCTGTGCTCATCTGGGGGCTGCCCCGGTCAGACGGGCCGGCAGCGGCTGTGCACTGCACCAGGGCCTGTGCGCATCTGGGGCTGCCCCGGTCAGACGGGCCGGCAGCGGCTGTACGCTGCAAGTAAGCCGGGGGATTTTGAGCCCTGTTACTGTACACAGTGTCAATTAAGATCAGATCACTACGCCCGGATCCTGTACAATAGCTCATTTGTGTATTGCCCTGCCCCGGTCCCACCTAAGACCGGCCAAAAGCCGTGAGACCAGAGCCCGCTCTACCAGGAAACAGCCTCAGTGCTCATGCTGCTGTGCCTTGCGCGGTCCAGGCCTGCAGCCTGGCTCAGCACAGTAAATGGCTGACTCTCTCTTCAATTCCATCAACACCTGCCCTGCCAGTTAAATACTGCAGCAGGCCATGGCCCGTGCCCTCAGTGCCCCATCAGCGGCCTTGCACTGTCCTGTGTCCATTGCGCTGCCCTGTGGCCAATATGAGGTCCTGCGCTGGCAGTGCCGCTATGGGCTGCTTTGCGCTGTACTGTGGCCAGCTGGCGGCTTTGCGCTGGCAGTGCCTCCATGGGTTGCTTTGCGCTGTACTGTGGCCAGTGGGCTGCTTTGCGCTGTCGCCCTGATTTGAGTGTTGCTGGAAAGCTTTTGGCTCAATTGTTTGTTTACGATGAAATCAGTAACTGCCGTCATCAATCATCAGGCCCTGCTGTCCAATCTGGACAAGATCAAATCCCTGGTCCCTCAATCCAAAATCGTTGCCGTAGTCAAAGCCAATGCCTACGGTCATGGCCTTATCAATGTGTCACAGACCATTGAACCCAAGGTTGATGCCTATGCCGTAGCCCGCCTGCCTGAAGCCATGGAGCTGCGCCAGGCCGGTATTACCAAGCCGGTAATCCTGCTTGAGGGCTTTTTAAATGCCGAAGATGTGGTGACCATTTCCGAACAGGGTTTCTATACCGCCGTTCACGATCAGGAGCAGATTGACGCCATCGAAAGCGCCCCTGTACCACGCCCTGTTCATGCCTGGCTGAAGATAGACATAGGCATGCACCGTCTGGGCGCCTCACGCGATGAAGTGGCTCAGATGAAGCAGCGCCTTGAGAGCTCACCTCATGTGGTACAGCCTGTTGGTCTTATCTCCCATTTAAGCGTAGCAGACACTCCTGAAATGAGTGACTACAACCAGGAACAGATAGAGTATTTCTTTGAAGTAGCCAGAGACTTCAAGGGTGATCTGTGCCTTGCCAACAGCGCCGGTATCATTTCCTGGCCTAAGGCCCGCACCGATTTTGTCCGCCCGGGCATCATCATGTACGGCATTTCTCCATATGCTGACAAAACAGGTGAGGACCTGGGCCTTACCCCTGTCATGACCCTCAAGAGCTCCCTTATTGCTACCCGCCGCATCAAAAAGGGCGCCATGGTGGGCTACGGCGCAGCCTGGACAGCCCCTTATGACACTGTTCTTGGTGTAGTGGCCGCAGGTTACGGTGACGGCTATCCGCGCACCATGCCTAATGGCTCTCCTGTGCTCATCAACGGACGCATGGTCCCTACTGCAGGCCATGTGTGCATGGACATGCTCTTTGTTGATCTGGGCCCTGACGCTAAGGACAAGGTGGGCGATGAGGTAATTCTCTGGGGTGAGGGCCTGCCTGTTGAGCGTGTAGCCAACCTGTGCGGCACCATTCCATATGAGCTGGTCTGCCACATCATGCCACGTGTAAACATGGAGAGCATCTGACAGCATCCGCAGCTGAGGCCGACGCAGCAGCTGCGGCAGCGGCAGCAAGGCATGGCCATGGTGGGCCATGCCTTGCTGCAAATCAGGCAAAAAAGGGAGTGATACCAGTGAGGTATCACTCCCTTTTTTATGGGCCGGCGGCCCGGGTGGTCTCAGCAGCCCTGCCGGGGCCTGTGCCGGGACCGGCGCAGCCTGCAGCGCAGGTGACTGCGCTGCACAGTACTGCCTGATTAGTCCTTGTGGAAGCGCATGGACAGGTCGAGGGCCTGAATATTCTTGGTCAGGGCACCTACGGAGATAAAGTCCACACCGGTGGAGGCATAGCGGCCAATGGTCTCGAGGTTTACATTGCCGGAAATCTCAAGCCTGGCGCGGCCATTGGTAACCTTAACGGCCTCAATCATGTCGTCAAACTGGAAGTTGTCGAGCATGATGATGTCGGCACCGGCATCCAGAGCCTCCTGCAGCTCAGCTAAGGACTCAACCTCAACTTCAACCTTTGTGCCTGGCTTGAGCTCATGGGCACGGGCTACGGCAGCGCTGATACCGCCACAGGCCATGATGTGGTTTTCCTTGATGAGGTACATGTCAAAAAGGCCAATACGGTGATTCTGACCACCACCTACGGTTACGGCATACTTCAGGGCAGTACGCAGACCAGGAACGGTCTTGCGGGTATCGAGCAGACGGGTTTTGGTCTCACCCATGGCCTTTACATAGCGGTTAACCAGGGTGGCAACGCCAGAGAGGGTCTGTACGAAATTTAAGGTGGTGCGCTCAGCGGTGAGCATGATGCGGGCATTACCCTTGACGTGGAAGAGCTTCTGGTTTTCTACCAGCTGGTCGCCATCTTTGACGAACCACTCAATCTCAACGCCGCCGCCTAACTGAGCATAGACTTCTTCAACCCACTGTTTGCCACAGAATACGCCTGGCTCACGGGTAATAACAGTGGCTTCATTAATGTGATCGGCCGGAATCAGCTGAGCAGTAACATCAAGGCTCTCATCAACCTTGCCGCCTAAATCTTCCTTAAGAGCCAGCTCTACTGAAACTTTGATATCTTCAGCCAACATTGCAATTCTCCTCAGCTGGGCAGCCTGCCGGTCGCAGTGTCAGAGCACTGCTTTGAGGGCTGATGCAGGCAGCCAGACCTCATTGTCATGCCCCCTGGGGCAAAGCCCGGGCAAAGTAACTTAAATGAGGCTCATGATGTTATGGTTTTCTGCCTGCACGGGGCTGTGCTCCGCTGTCAGGCAACACTTCGGATTTTAGCATTTTTTCCGGGCTCTGCCCGTGTATATCAGGCGCAGTCAATGGCAATTTGTTATAATAACAGGCTGTTTGATTATCGTATTTTTCGCATTTTTAAGGGATTATGGTGTTAGATAACGTATCTTTAACCACACGCCTTGCCGACATAGGCGAGCGTGCTCAGACCCTCAGGGGGTATCTTTGATCTGGATGCCAGAAAAGAGCGTCTGGAAGAAGTAAACGGACTGCTTGAGGATCCTGATGTATGGAACAATCCTGAACAGGCCCAGAGCCTTGGCAAGGAACGCCAGACTCTTGAGCATATTGTTAACATGTTCAGGGAAATTGATCAGGGCCTTGAAGACGTGGCCATGCTCCACGAACTGGGCCGTGAGGAGAACGACGAGAGCACTCTTGAGGAAGCTGCCCGCGAGCTTGAAGAGCTCGACAAAAAGGTAGCCGGGCTCGAATTCGAGCGCATGTTCTCCCAGGATCATGACAATTCCGACTGCTATCTTGATATTCAGTCAGGTTCAGGTGGTACAGAGGCCCAGGACTGGGCTGAAATGGTCATGCGCATGTATGTCAAATTCGGCGAAAAGCATGGCTTTAAATGTACTGTAACCGACCTGTCAGAAGGCGAAGTTGCCGGCATCAAGGGCGCTACCATCAAATTTGAAGGTCCATATGCCTACGGCTGGCTGCGTACCGAAACCGGTATTCACCGTCTGGTCCGCAAGTCACCTTTTGACTCCAACAACCGCCGCCACACTTCATTTTGTTCAGCCTTTGCCTATCCTGAAGTCGATAACGAAATCAAGATTGAGATCAATCCGGCTGATCTTGATGTGGATGTGTTCCGCTCCTCAGGTGCCGGTGGTCAGCACGTAAACAAGACTGAATCTGCCGTGCGTATTACCCACAAGCCAACAGGCATTGTGGTCAGCTGTCAGAACGAGCGTTCACAGTTTCAGAACCGTGATCAGGCCATGAAACAGCTGCGTGCACGCCTTTATGAGCTGGAGCTGCGCAAACAGCGCTCCGAGCAGCAGGCCCTTGAGGACAGCAAGGACGATATCGGCTGGGGCAGCCAGATCCGTTCTTATGTGCTCGATGATGCCCGTGTTAAAGATCTGCGTACCGGCGTCGAGTGCCGTGATACCCAGAGCGTGCTCAATGGCTCTTTAGACCAGTTTATTGAGGCCAGCCTCAAGCAGGGCCTGTAGTCCCTGACCCGGGCAGGCAGAGCAAGGCCTTGCATTCTCTGCCCGGGCAGGCCGGCCGGGACGGGCCCATGGCCCGTACCGGGGCTGCCCATGGTCAGGTACGGGCCTGATGGCCGTCCCTGCCAGCCTCAACACAGAATTTTTTGTCCTTTTTCTCTTCAGGATGTATTAACAATCATGACTCAGGATACCAATCCAACCACTGAGAACACCAACTCTCAAATCCAGGAACGCCGCGAGAAGCTCAATGCATTACGCGAGCAGGGTCAGGCCTATCCAAATGACTTCCACCGTGATGCCATTTCCTCTGACATTGTCAAAGCCTGCGAGGGTAAGGAGAACGAAGTACTGGAGCAGGAAAAGAATACCTACACCATTGCCGGCCGTATCATGACCCGCCGCATCATGGGCAAGGCTTCTTTTGCTACCTTACAGGACATGGGCGGCAAGATTCAGATCTATGTTACCCGTGATGCCCTGCCTGAGGGTCAGTACCAGGACATGTTCAAGAAGCTGGACCTTGGTGACATCATTGGTGTTACCGGCTACGCTTTCAAGACCAGAACCGGTGAGCTTTCCCTGCATGTAACCTCCTTACGTCTGCTGGTTAAGGCCTTACGTCCGCTGCCAGAGAAGTACAAGGGTCTTGTTGATCAGGAAGCACGCTGCCGTCAGCGTTACCTCGACCTCATTGCCAATGAGGAGTCCCGCCGCGCTTTCCAGATCCGCACCAAAATTATTTCCTTTATCCGTCGCTATATGGATGCTGCCAACTTCATGGAAGTTGAGACTCCAATGATGCACGTCATTCCAGGTGGCGCCAATGCCAGGCCATTTATCACCCACCACAATGCCCTGGACATGGACATGTACCTGCGTATCGCTCCTGAGCTTTACTTAAAGCGTCTGGTAGTGGGCGGTTTTGAGCGCGTTTACGAAATTAACCGTAACTTCCGTAACGAGGGTATCGACGTTCGCCACAACCCTGAATTCACCATGATTGAGTTCTATATGGCCTACCACGACTACCACGACCTCATCGACCTGACTGAGGATCTGTTCCGCAAGATGGCCCTTGAGGTTCTGGGCGATACCAGAGTTCACTATGGCAAGGAAGGCGAGCCTGGCCTTGATCTGGACTTTGCAAAGCCATTTGAGCGCCTGACCATGAAGGAAGCTGTGGTCAAGTACGGCAACGGCATCACCATGGAAGACCTCGAGGACGAGGAAAAGGCCCGTGAGTGGTGTAAGAAGCTGCACGTTGAGATGCAGAAGGGCTGGGTACTGGGTCACTACATTGCTGCCCTCTTTGAAGAAGTTGCTGAACACCACTTACAGCAGCCTACGTTCATCACCTCCTACCCAGCCGAGATCTCTCCTCTGGCCCGCCGCAGTGACAAGGATCCTGCTTTCACTGATCGCTTTGAGTTCTTCATTGGCGGCCGTGAGATGGGTAACGGCTTCTCCGAGCTCAACGATCCTGATGATCAGGCCGGCCGTTTCCGCCAGCAGGCTGAGCAGAAGAATCATGGTGATGACGAAGCCATGTACTACGATGAGGACTACATCGTGGCTCTGGAACACGGTCTGCCTCCAACTGCCGGTGAGGGCATTGGTATCGACCGTACCGTCATGCTCTTTGCCAACTGCCACACTATCCGTGATGTAATTCTGTTCCCAACCTTACGTCTGCAGAATTCCAACAAGTAAACCTGCCCCGTTTGCAGGCGCAGGCT
Organism: Anaerobiospirillum sp. NML120511; assembly: GCF_023050955.1. NCBI lineage: Bacteria > Pseudomonadati > Pseudomonadota > Gammaproteobacteria > Aeromonadales > Succinivibrionaceae > Anaerobiospirillum > Anaerobiospirillum sp. NML120511. The sequence goes on along the minus strand of NZ_JALKIK010000002.1, from coordinate 142,803 downwards.
CCGGCCCGCACCTGCACCAGGTATGTTTACACCACAGAGCCCCACCACCTGCACCACGCAGGTGCGCGGGGCTTTGTTTTAATACGCCCAGGTGAGTAGCAATTATGGATAATAACGGTGATATTTATCTGGTTTTTCGACATTTTTACGGCCACAGTCCTCAGGACTGACCATGCCATGAAACTCATAGATCAGGGCAAATTTGCCCTGTTTTGATACAATTTCACCTGTTCAGGCCTGCATTCAGGTATACAGCGGCTACAATAGACGCACAGCCTGTCACAGCCTGACAGCATGGCTTATATTTCACATACGATTTTGCGCATCGTTCTCATGATGCCCGCCAGCGGGCAAAGATAGGAATTTCCAGGTAACGTAAGGCAAGGTTGCAAAATGCAGCCAGGGCAGCATGTCTGCGTGCATGCATGCATGCATATATGCATGCCCGAGGCAGCCAGCCTGTGGCTGCAGCTGCCCGGCAGCTGCGCAGCACCTGCCCTGTGACATCATACCAGGGCCACATCAGGCCATTGTGCTTTACAAAACATTATGCACTGCCAGGCCGCACGACTGCCCTGCAGCCACGCGGCAGCCGCCACAGCGCAGCTGCGCAGCCGCTGCTGACACGGCAGCCATGAGCATAAGGATCCCCAAGCCCTGACCGGGATGATTTTCATTACACTGATCATGCCCGGCTGTACGTTTACCCCCAGTTAACCCTGCGCTTCCAATTAAGGAGAACCACTTCCATGAATACCTTCCACGGTTCGTTAGTCGCTCTGATCACCCCATTCAAAGATGGCAAACTTAATGAGAAGGCTCTGGAGCGCCTGGTTGAGTGGCACATTGAAAACGGTACTGATGCCATTGTTCCTGCCGGTACCACCGGCGAGTGTCCAACCCTGAGCTCAGAAGAGCACGCCCGTGTCATCGCAATCGTAGCTCAAGTAGCCAACAAGCGTGTTCCTGTCATGGCCGGTGCCGGCTCAAACAACCCTGTGGAAGCCATTCACTACTCAGTAGAGGCTCAGAAGGCCGGTGCTGACGGTCTGCTGCATGTAGCCGGTTACTACAACCGTCCAAATCAGGATGGTCTGTATGCCCACTTCAAGATGGTTCATGACGCTACCGACCTGCCAATTTTCATTTACAACATTCCAGGCCGTGCTGTTGTAAATATCACCCCTGATACTGTTGCCCGTATGGCCCAGCTGCCACGCATTGCCGGCATCAAGGACGCCACCGGCGATCTGGCCCGTCCATGGCTGGAGCGCAATCTGATTTCCCGCCCTGACTTTACCTGGCTCAGCGGTGAAGATGCCACCCAGGTAAGCTATAATGTTGCCGGCGGTACCGGCTGTATTTCCGTTACTGCCAACGTAGCCCCTCAGCTTGTCCACAAGGTTCAGGAACTGACCCTGACCGGCAAGTGGGATGAAGCCCGCGCCCTCCAGGACAGACTGATGAAGCTTCACGGCTTAATGTTCAAGGAGCCATCCCCTGCAGGTGCCAAGTACGGTGCCTCCTTACTGGGACTGTGCTCAGAAGAAGTTCGCCTGCCAGTTATGCCTCTGTCTGCACAGACCAGAGAGGAGATTAAAAAGGCCATGCAGGAACTCGAACTTATCTAAGTTTTTATCCCGCCGTTCACTGAGATTTTCCGGGGAGGTCATTACCTCCCCCTGTGCCCGCCACCATATTATTCAGAGCGGGCACTGATGCCTGAGGAGAACCAAAGTGCAACGGCTTTTTCATGCCCGAAAACAGCTGATGACCAATAACAATCCAGACTTTGCCAACCTCAGTGAAAACCGCCCTTGTGATGAGGACCGCCCAGAGTGCTGCGCCGCCGGAGCTGCCGGCGAGGGTGCAGCAGCCGATGCAGCCTGCCCTGCTGCCGCCGCTACTGACGCCTGCGCTACAAGCAGCGCAGGCGCTGATGGCGATGGTGCTGCTGACAGCCGCCGCAACCAGCGTGTCAAATCATTCGTAATCCGCGCCGGCCGCATGACTGCTGCCCAGACCAAGGCTCTTGAGGAGCTGGCACCAAAATACATGGTTGATGTCAGTGCACTTGAAAAGCTCGACACAGCGAAAATTTTTCAGCGTGAGGCTCCCCTGGTAGTGGAGATCGGTTTTGGCATGGGCAAGTCCTTTGTGGAAATGGCCGCCAAAGACCCGCTGCGCAACTATCTGGGCATTGAGGTGCACCCTCCTGGTGTGGGCGCTGCCATGTTGCTCATTGAGGAGCAGCAGCTATCTAATGTCAGAGTAATCAAGTATGATGCCTTTGAGGTTCTTACCAAATGTCTGGGACCTGAAAGCATCGATATTCTGCAGATTTTCTTCCCTGATCCATGGCCTAAGGCACGTCACCACAAACGTCGTCTCATCAATGATGACTTCCTCAAGCTGGTAACTCCACTGCTTAAGCATGGCGGCCATATCCGTATGGCTACAGACTGGCAGGAATATGCCGAGCAGATGCTCGCCTGCCTCGATGCAGCATCAGGTCTTGTAAACACCAATCCTGAAGGAGGCTATATTCCGCGTCCTGACTGGCGTCCTCTGACCAAGTTTGAGCAAAGAGGTGAGCGTCTGGGTCACGGCGTATGGGATTTAGTATTTGAACGTGTCTAGTCGCTATCAAGATCTTCTGGCTTTTTTAAAAAACAACAATATTGCATGCTCCGACTGCGATCCATGTGATTGCGGCTGCGACTGCGCCGGCTCCCTGAGCCTGTTAAACGGCGATGCCAGCTTCAGAAAGTACTATCGTCTCAAAATGAGTGAACAGGCCTTTACCAGCCTGTGCGCCGCTCATGGTGTAAGTCCGCGCATTGGCTATGTGGGCTCGGTCATTGTCATGGACGCCCCTCCAGAGACTCAGAAAAACCGTGAGTTTGCTGACATCAACCGTCTGCTTGACCATGCAAAAGTGCTGGTTCCGGCCATTATCGTCTCCGACATTGAAAAGGGCTTTATGGTCCTTGAGGACATGGGTGATTTTGTCTACATCAACTCCATTCCTGATGGCAAGGAGCCGGCCTACTACTTAAAGACCCTTCGCGAGCTTACCAAAATCGGCGCCATGCCTTTCTCACCTGAGCAGGCTCAGGCCCTTGAGCAGCGCCGTCAGGCAGCCCTGAAGGATCCTTCAGCAGAGGCTGATGTCATTCCTCATTATGACCTTGATGAGACTGACTATAAGACCCTGAGTGAGCTGCCGCTTTTTGATGATGACTTCATCAAAATGGAGCTCAACATCTGCCGTGAGTGGCTTTTTGACAAGGCTCTGAATCTGCAGCTGAGTACTGAAGATGAAAAGATGATTGCTCAGACCTGGGACTTTATCAGCGAGCAGTGCCGTGCCCAGCCTCAGACAGCCATGCACCGTGACTATCACTCCCGCAATATCATGGTCGTCCCTGCAGGCAAGGAAATCTCCATCCTGTCGCGTTTTGCCATTCTGGACTATCAGGACATGGTCAAGGGCCCTGCCTGCTATGATCTTGCTTCCATTGGCTATGACTGCTATGTAGACATGGAAGATGAGTTTGTAGAGAGGATCTGCAAGTTTGCCTATGAGGTATACACTGTCTGCGGCATCTTTGACCGCGAGCAGGTATCTCTTGAGCAGTTCAACCTCATGATCCGTCTGTGCGCCATTCAGAGACATATCAAGGTTCTGGGCCTGTTCTACCGCCTGAAGCTTCGTGATGGCAAGGACGGCTATCTGCAGTACCTGCCACGCGTTCTGGGCTATCTGACCAGAAACTGCCAGTACTTTGAGCAGCTGCGTCCATTTGCTGCCTTCCTTGAAAAGAATGTAGCCGGCCGCATCTGACCGCACACAGGGCTTTAAGCCCGGCCACCATGCGGCCAGGCAGCGACAGCCTTACAGCTGCCTGCAGCCACCGGCGTCTGCATGCCCAGGGCATGATCAAAAAAAGCCACATCTGTGGCTTTTTTTGCATCTGGCATCCGACTGCCCTAATTATGTAATGTGCATTATTTGCTAAACTTGATATCTATCTGATTTGACTTAAGGTTGTTTGTAATGAAAGCCATGATTTTAGCCGCAGGTCAGGGCAAGAGACTCAGGCCTTTAACTGAGCGTATTCCCAAGCCTATGGTGGAGGCCGGTGGTCAGAGCCTGATAGCCTGGCATATTGAGAAACTCAAGGCCATTGGCATTACCTCTCTGGTAGTAAATGGCGCATGGCTTAAAGACGTGCTCTTTGAATACCTTGGTGATGGCAGCCGCTTTGGCGTCAGCATTGAGCTCAGCCCTGAGGACAGCGAAGGTCTTGAGACTGCAGGCGGTATTATCAAGGCTCTGCCTCTACTGGGCAGCGAACCTTTTATCGTGGTCAATGGTGATATTTTTCTGGACAGCAGCTACGACTTCCTGCTGCCATGCCCCAAGCAGCTGACTGACAGAGATGAACACGGCAGACTGCAGGCTCTGGCTCACCTCTATCTGACCTCCAACCCGGCCCATAATACGGGCGGTGATTTTGCCGTAAGCGCCGACGGCCACATGATTTACGGCAGCGACTATACCTTTTCGGGCTTTGCCTGGTACCACCCTGAAGCCTTTGCAGGCCGCAGCGTATCCCGTCAGGCACTGCGCCCTTACTTTGATGACTGGGCCGGCCGTGGCCTCATCACTGCCTCGGTTATCACATCCCCATGGTTTGATGTGGGCACAGTAGAGCGACTGCAGCAGCTCAACGCCCACCTGAGCGGCCGCTAATCACGGCCCCGGCGCCGCCCTGCTGGCAACGCAGGCCGGCCTGTGCAGCAAGGCTGGCATTTGCAGCCAGGCTGACGTGCTCAGTAAGGCCTGCATCGCCGGGCCTGTATCGTCTGGCCCGCATCGTCTGGCCTGTATCGTCTGGCCCGCATCGTCTTGCCTGCATCGCCTGGCCTGCATCGCCTGTCTGGTGCAGCTGACGGCGGCCTGCCCGGCACTTTCAGATCCGGTTTTGATCCTAACTATTTCAGGTTTTTGCAATATGTCTTGGAAAGGAAGAATTATTGGTGCCCTGATCGGCCTTTTATTTGGCGGTATCGGTGCTTTAATCGGCTTTCTTATTGGCTACTACTTCTATGACAAGCCACGCAATCAGCTCATAGCCCAGAGCGCTGAGGCCCGCAATGCCTTTGCCGGGCGTGGTCCACGCTCAGCCATGCACAAAACTCTTATCCAGTCCACTTTCAGACTGATGGGCTTCGTCTCACGCGGTGCCGGACGCATCAATGAGTCCCACATCCGTCAGGCCGAGTACTTCATGGATGTCATGAATCTCGATGCTGAAATGCGTGCACTGGCCATTGAGGGCTTTAATCAGGGCAAGAGCGATGACTTTGACCTCCATGCCGAGGCCATGTCGCTCAGATCTGCTATCGGCTCCAACATTGCCATGCTCTCCTTCCTGCTGGAAATTCAGGTAGGAATTGCCCTTGCCGACCAGGTGCTTTCAGAGGGTGAACATGAGCGCCTCCTGCAGATAGCCATTGCCATGGACGTACCTGTCGACAAAATGGAGCGACTGATCCGCATCCGTTTTGCCGAAGTTCAGTTTGCCCAGTTTGCCCGCAAGTATGCCCAGCAACAGCAACAGCAGCAGAACTCCCAGCGTCACAGAAGCTCCCGCCGCTCAGGCACTCAGGGCAGCTCCGGTCAGTACCAGGGCGGAGGTTATCAGCACGATCAGGGCAGCTCCTCATCTGGAGGCTCATTTGTTCCAAAGAGCGAACTTGCCAATGCCTATGAGATTCTGGGCGTAGACGAGAACACCTCATGGGAGGACATCCGCCGCGCCCACAAGAAGCTCATGCTCAAGTACCATCCTGACCGTCTGGCCTCCCAGGGTCTGCCTCCTGAAATGATCAAGCTTTATACCCAGAAAGCCACTGACATTCAGACTGCTTTCAACATCATCAAGGAAGCCCGAGGCGAATAACCAGGCCCGGCCCCGGCCGGCCCTGACCCTCTGGACGGTCCGTCCAGTGCGTCAGGATCGCAGTGCAGGAGCCTGGCACCACTGGCCTGGGCCTTGCCCCCGGCATCAGCGCAAAGCCCCCGCAGACTCACATCTGCGGGGGCTTTGTGTTTTCAGGCGTCAGCAAGTCAGGCTTTCGGGCCTTACTATGATGCCGGATCGGTGATATACCTGCTGTTTAGGGCATCACTGTTAGTTGGCTTGAGCATGGTGCTGGTGGTGTGCTCCACCTTTCCTGACAGATCCTCATCGAGCCAGGACAGCTCAGGCGTGCATGAAGCCGGAACCTCAAAAGGTGCCGGGGCGCAGTAGCGCAGCGGCTGACCTGTTGACGGGTGAGTAAAGCTCAGCAGTGCGGCATGCAGGTTCAGATGAGGGACGCATTCATAAATTCTGTCGCAGGCATACAGATGGTCTCCCAGTATGGAGTGACCTGTCTGCTGCATGTGTACGCGCAGCTGATGGGAGCGGCCGGTCTGAGGATACAGACGGACAAAGGTGGCATCGCGATCAGCATCATATTGCAGGGCCTGCCAGTAGGTTAGCGCAGGCTTGCCCACCTCGAAGTCCACGGTCTGATAAGGTCTGTTATTGATATCCAGAATCAGGGGCAGGTCCACAGCACCGGTACCCTCCATTTTGCCATCTACCCAGGCTACATAGACCTTGTGGACGTCGCGGGAAATAAACTGCTTGCCCAGACTGGATATGGCCGGTTTGTTCAGGCCCACTACCATGACACCTGAGGTGCCATAGTCAAGGCGATGCACGGCAAAGGCATTTTCATGAATGCTTTTGACACGCGAGAGAATGCTGTCACGGTGAATGGCCAGCTTGCCCGGTACTGACAAAATGGCAGAGGGCTTGTTCACCACCATAATGTCATCATCCTCATAGAGGATATCCAGAAAAGGACTTAACGGAGGATCGTAGTTGAAATCACGATGGGCCATCTTGCTTACCTTGCACCTGGGCATTAAAAAGCCCGTATAAAACGGGCTGTTGAAAAGGCGGTCAGTACCGCCATGGTCGGCATCTGCTTGCACTTCTGCCTCCGGGCGCGCTGCGCCCGGAGGCGGGACCGTATGACTCGAGGCAGCGCCCGGGCGGGAAACTTCGTCTCCATCACCATGACAGGAAATGAGTTTTCCTGCCCGGCTGTGACGGAACAGCACTTCCCGTCTGGTGGCGCGGCAGATGCGGCCGTTAAACTGTATTTTTGGAATTAGATGCCTTCCTGAGCAGGAACGCCGGAATTCTTGTCATCACGCCAGAAGAGCATGAAATCATACCAGCTGGACTCCTCTTCAGGCTCGGCAGCGGCTGCAGTAGTGCCAGGCTTTGCCTTTTCCTTCTCGCCAAAGAGCACAATGGTGTTCTTCTGGTGACGGGCATAGGCTGGAGCCAGGTAGTCAGGCTCATGACCGAAAGTTGACTTGTAGATAGCAGTCAGCTCTTTCTTTGGCTGCTCGAGGTTGAGACGATCATAGCTTCTGATCATCAGCTCCATGGCAGGCTGGAAAGCCTCGGTGGAGCGGTAGCTGTAGAGAATATTCTTGGTGTGGTTAATGGTGGAAACGTAAGCACCACGGGCAGAATAGTACTCGGCAATGGCCAGCTCACGACGGGCCAGCTGCTCCTTGATGAAAATCATACGCTGCAGAGCATCAGCGGCGTACAGACTGTCAGGATAGGTCTTTAACAGATCTCTGAAGGTGTTAAAGGCATTGTAGTAATTGGTTGGATCCTTTTCGGAACGATCGAGACCAAAGTAGTCCTGAATCATATCAGAGCGCTTCTGAATCTCAGTCAGACCCTTCATGTAGTAAACATAGTCAATGTTTGGATGAGTAGGGTTCAGACGGATAAAACGGGCAATCTGAGCAGCAGCAAGATCGCTCTCGCGCTCCTTGTAGTAGACATAGATTAAGTCCAGCTGAACCTGGGAGGAGATGTCACCAAAAGGATAACGGGAATCAATGGCCTCAAGATAGCGGCGGGCAGTAGTAAGACTGCCGGTAGCCATATTGGCTTTGGCGATTTTGTAGAGATTCTCCGGAGATACATCAGGCACTTCGTCACTGTTGTAGTTGGTACTGCAGGCAGTGAGGGCAAAAGTGAAGCTGAACATCACTGCGGCCAGGATCTTGTACATTAAAAAGCTCCGCTGGAATGAAAAAACCTAAGTGTTGAAGCCAGGCCGGTTGCGGCTGTGAAGCCCTGAGGCTTTCAGACCCGTCCTGGGATAAAGGCACTGCTGTCCCTTATTTGCTCCCGGGCTACAGACACCAGCGCATATTTTAGCAAACTTTGGCCATTGCTTAAGATGCCGCCCGGCTAAAAGCGCTTATTTTATTGTCCGCACCAGCCAGTCGCAGCCAGCCTGCCTGAGCAGTGCACCCTGGCGACCGGCAATTGCGCCTGACAGGCGGTCCTGCCGCTACGGCCGACTGCGCCACCCGGGCAGGCCTCATGATCTGCACCGTGTCTGCAATGACACTGCGGCAGTGACGGCGCTGCAGCGGTGCAGGCTGCATATACAGCTGAGGCCCGCAGATGCGGGCCTCGTATGCCAGCAGGCAGGCTGTGCATGCCTGCTGTAGTACTGTGTCAGAACAGCTTCCTGATTAAAGAATGTTCCACAGGAAGAGCATTTCAAGACTGATGCTGCCCAGAACCTTGTACATGAGGGCATTTAAGGCGTACAGAGCCAGCAGAATTACCATCAGGGAGATATCAATCATGCCGATTGGCGGGATGATTCTCTGTACAGGGGCGGTAATTGGTGAGGTGATCTGCCCCATCAGATAGCTGAAATCACGGGTAGCTGGCAGCCAGGAGCACAGAGCCTGAATGAGCAGCAGGGCAATTATCAGGTAGCCAAAGCACTTTATGAACAGAACTATGGAACCCAGAATAGCCATATAAAAAGGTGCTCTGATAATTAAGAACACGGCAATAATCCAGGCAACAAGGCCAATGATAAAGCCTACTACCATACCGGCTGCCGAGAAAGAGCCAATGCGGATATTGCGCCACAGACCGATGTTTACCAGCGGATTGGTAATTTTGGTAACGGCCTGGGTAACAGGATGATAATAGTCAGCAGATGAGCTCTGCATCATGGCTCTTAACTGGAAGAGCATCACCAGCGCAGTAGCAAGGTACATTAAAATCCAGAATGAACCTGGTAACATAAGAAATTAACTCCTTAAAAAGGAAAGTGCCCAGAGCATCTTTCCAGACAAATCTTAACAGACAGCACAGTCCGTATTACAAGCCAGCGCGGCCTCCCGGCCGGAGGGCAGCCAGGCCCTCCGGCCGGTGGCACATACGTGCCGTCTGGCAAACGGCGGCGGCACCGGAGCGGTGGCTATTTGTACATATCCTCAAATTCACGGGTACGACGCAGGCAGGCCTCTACAACCTCATGCATCATTTCTTCAAAACGGTACTCAGTCATTACCCCAAGTCCCTGGAAGGTGGTTCCACCCCTGGAGGTAACGGCCTCACGCAGCTGACCAATCTGGCGATCAGGATTAGCCTCAACCATGGAGGCTGTGCCCCTCATAACCTCAGTGGCAATGGTGCGGGAAAGGTCGGCATCAAAGCCGCGCTTTACCATCTGATCAACCATTGCCTCCATGAAGCGGTAGATAAAGGCTGGAGCAGAACCGGCAAGCACGCTTAAGGTATTTATGCCTTCTTCATCGGTTTGCACGGTGCGGCCCATACCCTCAAGCAGGGCAAGGCAGAGCTCTTTGTCGGCAGCGGTAACGCTCTCACCTGTGCACATGGCTGTAACGCCCATACCAAGCTGAGATGGAGTATTCGGCATGATACGAATGAGACGGCACTGACCAAGACGGCTGTAAAAAGCCTGCAGACGCCAGCCTGCTGCCATGGAGATGAAAAGCTTTGAGCTCAGATCCTGACCTGATTTGGCTATCTGCTCGAGCACTTCTGGCAGTATCTGAGGCTTTACGCCCAGGAAAACCACCTCAGCCCTGCCAAGAGCCTCAAGATTGTCAGAGGTAACATGAGCGCCTGCGGCTTTGAAGTGTTCCAGCTTTTCTACATGCGGGCCGGAAACGGTAATTTCATCGTTCTGGCCTCTTTTCTTTACTATGCCGTCGAAAATGCAGCGGGACATGTTGCCGCCGCCGATAAAGGCGATTTTAATCATGTTCATTGCTCTTGCTGTGCTCCCTGGTGTTTTATGACTGAGCTCTGTTTTTGTACTCACGCTCACCGAAAATGGCGCTGCCAATTCTGACCTCAGTTGAGCCGTTGGCAACAGCACTGGCCATATCAGCAGTCATTCCCATGGAAAGCTCTTTGAGCTCAGGATAAAGCTGCTGATACTGATCACGCAGCTCTCTTAAACGGGCAAAAGAGGCATTGAGCTCTTCTTCCGGAGCGTCAATACGGGCAACTCCCATCAAGCCTATCACCTCAACATTAGGCATTAATGAGGCGGATTTGAGCAGCTCAGGCAGCTCCTGCTCCTCACAGCCCTGCTTTTGCTCTTCATGAGAAATATTCACCTGAATCATGATCTTGAGCGGGGCCATGCCCTCAGGTCGCTGGTCATTAAGTCTCTCCAGAACCTTCATGCGATCGACGCTCTCGACCACATCAAAATGTGCAGCCACAGGACGGGTTTTATTGGACTGCAGAGGGCCTATAAAGTGCCATACAATGTCGCTTACGCCCTGTTCTTTCAGAGTTTTTATCTTATCTACAGCCTCGTTGACATAGGACTCGCCAAAATGCCTTTCGCCCTGCTCCCAGGCCTCTTTAATCTGCTCAAGGGGCTTGGTTTTGGATACACAAAGCAGTCTGACCTCTGATCTGTCACGGCCACATGAAGCAGCTGCCTTATCAATAAGGGCATGAACAGAAGCCAGATTTTCAAGAATATTTTGCATGACTTTCTTTCTTTGTTTAGGAGAAAACTAAAATAGGTCTGAGGCTGACAGGATGATGCGCCCTCTGTGCGACTGTCCTGAGAACAGGATGACGCGCCCTGAGCGACTGTCCTGAAAACAGGATGACGCCTCATGTGCGACTGTCCTGAAAACAGGATGACGCCCTGATCGACTCTCCTGAAAAACAGCATGGACAGGCCGCATTGCCAACCTGACAGCAGGTATTGAGCATGTAAGTTATTGTAAAGGACCTGGCCGCTAATATAATTGTTCCATGTCCTGAAAATTCACCTGCAACGTATCGACCGGCCTTATTGCCCGGCTCATGGACACTGCACAGGACAGCATAATACTGAAAGTTGCAGCCCGGACCTTTGTCCCTGTCACCATGACTGTGACAGATGCTGCCCTTACTGCCCAGGCCGTTCCTTCAGGGACTGACTGCATGCCATGCAAATCATGGCGCTGTAGCACACTGGCAGTAATTACGAAGATCCGATCTGGACCGGATCTGCTTTTTCACCGAGGAAATTATGTTTTATATTGATAGAGATACCTGCACAGACTGTGGCTCCTGCGTTGATGCCTGCCCTTGCGATGCCATTATCGTAGACGCCAACGGCAGCCATACCATTGACCCTGAGTTATGCGTTGAGTGCGGTGCCTGCTACGATGTCTGTGAGTATGCCAGCATTTTCGAGGCTGAGCCTGCTGACATGATTCCTCACAAGAACGTCTGATTTATAAAAGGCGACAGCAAGACAATGAGTCGGGCTGTCGCTTTTTTCATTGTGCCGCCTGCCCGACCAGGTAAGGACTGGCAAGGTAAGGACTGGCCAGGCAAGGCCATGCCAGGCCGTAATCCTGGCTGACTCTCTGGCGGCTCATACCATCCCTGCCTCTTCATCTGCCCTCCGACAGCACTGGCTGTCATCAGTACCGCATCCTCCTCTTGCCCCACGACCATTCCCCCGGTCTCTGCCCTGCAGACAGGCGCGCCGCTACATGCCCAGGCTCAGGCATGCTGCGGGGCTGAGCTGCCGCAGCATGCTGCCATGCGCGCTGGCGGTGGGCCTGAGCTTACTTGCCTGAGCCTACTGGCCAGAGCTTACTAATAGTAGCTTCCCTGGAAGCGGCGCAGGTTGAAAGGACGCTCATCATTTTCCACGCCGTCGTAGCAGTTGCGCACATCGCGCAGGAAGCGGCTCATGCCTGCCTTTTCCATACTGGTTCCATAACGCAGACGCTCATTGCTGTAGCACACATAAAGATGCTTGCGGGCACGGGTAAAGGCCACGTAGGCAAGGCGGCGCTCCTCGTCCAGGTCCTCAGCCATATAAGATGGCATTACGCCCTCCTCACAGCCCACAATCAGCACTACCGGGAACTCAAGGCCTTTGGAGGCGTGAATGGTCATAAGGTTTACACCCCTGTCATCATCTGTTCCATCAGCTCCCAGCTCGGTGCTCGCTGCCAGAGCAGTATTGGTCATAAAGGACTCAAAGAGCTCTGCTGTTGACATGTTGTGGGCAGGATCGACAGGTGCAAACATCTCACGATCATCCTCAACATCATCATAGTCATTGTTGCGGCTCAGGGCCATGACATTACCGGTAAAGCCCTTGGCATTGGCAATGAGCTGATCGAGGTTGCCGGTGCGTGACAGACCAACGCGTGCTGAACGGCTCTTCTGATCTTCCTTGCTGTAGAACTCATACAGACCGCTTTCATGGATAACAGCACTGATGAAGTTCTCAAGACTGAGAGTCTGGAGACTGGCGCGCATCTTTTCGATGAATTCAAAGAAAGGAATGAACTTGCTGATGATTTTGATGGATCGGCTGTCACCGCTTTTGAGCGTGTGCTCAATGGCATGATAACGGGACATGCCACAGGCACGTGCGTACTCGGTTACCTTGGCAAGAGCACTGTTGCCAATGCCACGGCGCGGGGTATTTACAATGCGCTCAAAGGACACATCGTCATTAGTATTGTAGATAAGCTTGAGGTAGGACATGGCATCGGCCACCTCCTGACGGTCATAGAACTTGAAGCCGCCAAAGACACGGTAAGGTATGCCCTCAATCATCATGGCCTGCTCCACACTGCCTGACAGATGGTTCATGCGGTAGAGCACGGCTATGTCCTCATAACGAAAGCCCTTTTTAATCATGGAGTTGATAAGACGGGCAACGCATGCGCCGTCATTACGGCCATCAGGCTCAATACGGACAAAAGATACCTGAGGGTTGGTCAGGGCATTCATGTCATGACGCTGCCACTTGTAAGCATTGCGCTCCTGAAGCCTGTCATAAGGGATCATGCGGTCACGGGAGAGAATGTCGATCATCTGGTCACGCTGACGGGCGGTCACAGCATCGAGCATCTCATCAAAGCTGTTAAAGTCCAGATAATCAAACTCACGGCTCTTAATCAGGCAGTCAATGACCTGCTGTCTGTTAAGGCTGTTGATAAGCTCCAGATCGTTTTTCTTTTCCAGCTCATAGCACTCAGGATTGACCAGAAACTTGCTGGTAATACGCTGCTCTGAGTAGTCGATAACTGCATTGGCCACATTGAGAATGTTCTGAGTTGAGCGGTAGTTAATATTGAGCTCGTACATCTCCATGTCAGGCAGATCGGTAAGAATCCTGGTCAGATTGCGGCTGTTGGCGCCACGCCAGCCGTAAATGGACTGATCGTCATCACCTACCACCATGATGTTGTTATCAGGACCTTTGAGCAGCATCAGCATTTCATACTGAGTGGTGTTGGTATCCTGAAACTCATCAATGCAGATGTACCTGTAGCGCTTGCGCAATCTGTTCCTGATTTCAGGCTTGTCGCGCAGCAGGTTTATGGACTTGTTGATAAGGTCGCTGAAGTCTACAAGGCCCATGCGGCTGCAGGTAATCTCATACCAGGCATAGAAAGCGCCCTTAATCTCATCGGGCGACATGCTTTTCCATCTGACTGGCAGAGTGGTGCTGAAGTCTGCAATATCTTCAGGGGAGAAAATGGTCTGCTCTCCTTTCTCCTTAAGACGTGAGATTTCACTGACCACATTAGGCGGAGTCAGACCGAGCTCGGAAAACTTGCCATACTCCTCATCACGGCTATCAATGCCGAACTCGGCATAGAAGTTTTTGACCATTTGCTCCTGGTCAGAGGTGGAAATGATGGAAAAGTCCTTTGGCAGCCCGGCTTCCAGGAAATAGCGGCGCAGCAGGCCATAGCAGAAGCTGTGGAAGGTGGACATCCTGATGCCAGGATTGCTGTCCCATTCCATGGCAGCCATCATGCGCTCTTCCATCTCGCGGGCAGCCTTGTTGGTAAAGGTCACCGCAAGGATATTCCACGGCCTGATACCCTCTTCTTCAATGAGATAGACAAGGCGTGATATCAGCACACGGGTCTTACCTGTTCCGGCACCGGCAACCACAAAAATATCCTGCAGCGGCGCAAAGACAATATCACGCTGCTGCTCGTTCAAATCGTCTATCAGTGCTCTGGTCATATGGAATGCTCCAAAAAGAAGGTAAACAGGTGGAATAAACAGCCAGGTGAGCGCAAGTCCCGCTCCGGCCTGCCAGGGTCCATAAATCATGTGCAGGCCCAGGCAAGGCCAGGGTCTGGCACCAGTCCGGCCAGGACGCCTTGCCATGGGCCCGGCCAGGGCGCGCGTCCTGAGCGCGGGCCTGTGCGCCTGAGGTGATGTGCCGACTATATCTGGTCTTTGTCGCCAGTCATCTCGTTTAGTGAGCTCAGGCTCTGAGTGAGCTGCTCGCGCAGCTTTTGCTGATTGAACTCACTGTCAGGTGGTACGGCACGAGGATGAGCCCGTGAGTAGACATCCTTGAGTCTGGCCACATCAACGTGGGTATAAATCTGGGTGGTGCCCAGTGCCGCGTGGCCCAGCATTTCCTGAACCATACGCAGGTCAGCGCCATTGCCCATCATCTGGGTAGCAAAGGAGTGACGCAGCTTGTGCGGAGTGACCTTGCCATCAAGGCCGCATTTCTGAGCCGCTTTTCTGATTTTGGCTGACACACTGCGGGTGCTCAGGCGGGTACCGTCACGGTTGACAAAGAAGGCATTGTTAACCGGTTTGAAAGTATCACGAACCTTAAGATACTCCTTAAGGGCTCTGAGCGCCTCACGTCCTACCGGAACCACACGCTGTTTGTTACCCTTACCCGTTACCCTGACCTCACGCATATCAAAATCGATATCACCAATATTGAGACTGACCAGCTCACCTACACGCAGTCCTGAGGCAAAGAGCAGCTGCTGCATGGCGTAATTACGCAGATCATAAGGGCTGTCGCCCTTGAGTGACTCTGAGAGCATGTCCACTTCATTAAGAGACAGTACCCTTGGCAGAGGCTTGCTGGCGCGGGGCATGGTTATAAACTCCATAGGATTGGAGTTCAGAATACGTCTGCGAATCAGATAGCTGAAAAAGGACGAGATCACGTGCAGCGAGTGCACCACTGACGAGCTGGCGTAGCGCTCCTGATCTGCAGTGAAATTGAAGTTACGGGCCAGAGTTCGTACCTGATTGCGACCGATATTCTGCCACTCATCAAGCAGCGCAGGACCATCCTCAGGACAGAGAATCTCAATTGAGCGTCCCAGCACCTCTTTGTAACTTCTGACTGTGAGTACTGAATAGCCCTTTTCATTACCCAGATAGCGTAAAAAGCGGTTAACCAGCTCATAAAGGCCGTCATTGCGCTCAAAAAGTGCTACAGCGCCCGCACCATCACGCCTCCTGCCCGTATAGCTGTCACGGCGCTCATCACCGGCAGGCAGCACCCCTACATACTCAATCCGCCCCGTCCGGCCGTCCCTGACATCAGCCCCGACATCAGCCTTGCCGACGGCCGCAGCATCAGCCGACGTGCCTGCATCAGCCGACGTGCCTGCATCAGACGATGCGCCAGCATCAGCGCGCGACGCAGCCTCAGCTTCAGCAGCACCATGGCCTGTATCAGCTTCAGATGCGCCCGCACCTGCCTCAGTTCCACCAGACTCACAAGGCAATTGCTGTTGCAAATATGAAACATTTTGTAAAGCACTTTCGACCGGCACTGCCGACTGCTCAGGAACTACAGACTGAGGCGGTACCTGCGGCTGCAGCTGTGGTTGCTGCTGCACCTGTGACTGTGGCGCTGGCTGAGCAAGAGGTACAGCGGGCATACCAGGCATGACCGGCTGCATTGGAGGCATAAGGGCTATCTGTGGAGCCGCCTGCATTGCCTGAACTGGCTGCTGCGATGCTATCTGCGAAACTTGCTGCAGTGGCGGCTGTCCTGGAGGCTGCGGCATCACTCCGGCCTGAGCCTGTACCTGCTGCATCTGCATTTGCTGCATCTGCATGAAGCTCTGATACTGCAGGAACTGCTGGTACTGAGCCATCATGTCAGCCTGTGCTGGCTGCCCCTGTGTCGGCTGCAACTGCCCCATCTGAGGCACAGCTCCGACACCAGGCACCGCCTGACCGGGCGCTGCTCCGGGAGGTTGTGCGCCCTGTGCGGCACTCATCTGAGCCTGAAAGGCCTGAAACTGCAGGAATTGCTGATACTGCTGGAACTGGGCAGCCTGAGCTGCTGCAGCTGCTGCAGCCTCATCGTTACCTGCCTGTGGCTGGGTACCAGGGGCGGGCATTGCTGCCTGCATGCCTGGAGCCATGGATGCTGCGGGCATGGCGGTGCCGGGCATGGGAGCCGCTGCGGGCATGGCGGTGCCGGGCATGATCATGCCCGGCGGCAGTGCGCCTTGATGCCAGGCTCCGGGCATCATGGCAGCAGCAAAATGGGCAGCGGCGCCGGAAGCGGCGCTGTTGCCCTGATCATTATTGTTGCTGCCCTGCTCAGTCATATTCTGGTCCTGCAGATGCAGCAGAGGCCGTCACTTTCACAGTGACGGCCTCTGCTGTCAGTTAATAGTAAGTGCTGGTCCCAGATTCTATCAAAACACTGGAACGCTTACCTGGCTTTGCTGTTTATCAGATGGTATGAACCTTTATGGTCAGCAGCAGCCAGGATGGCAGTTGCACTTCCCTGGCATACTGTTGATACGTGTGGTTATGCCATCAAGCAGGCTGTGGGCATGCTTAACGCCCTCCTCATTGATGGTGTAATAAACCCACTTGCTGTCTTTGCGGGCATTGACTATGCCTGCATCACACAGGATTTTCATGTGGCAGGACAGAGTAGACTGAACAATGTTCAGGTCCTCGAGCAGCTCACAGGCACATCTTTCTCCTTCCTTAAGCAGCATCAGGATTCTGACTCTGCTGGCATCACCAAAGGCCTTAAATATGCGGGCTGTCTTTTCTGCATCAGTCATGTCAGGTCCTCAAAACTATCGCTTTTCCCATTTGAGCATGCGGACACTGCGATTAAATCAAATGGCATATCAATAACTTTCACTGTGCTGAAAACCTGAAGACAAGGCCATAGCATGGCTTCACATAGCATATTCAGCATGTATGATTAAATGGCCAGAACTGCCTTACAGAGAACCGGCCCAGACATAATACCAGTACTGCAAGATGATCTGCATGCCTGAGGTCTCATAACTTATCATAACTTATGTCAGTATTTTTGTCTGATCTGACACCATTGCCCCCCTGTAAAAACACCAGGACCACGGCCCCATCCGTCTGTCGGATGAGACTGTGGCCTGAAATGCTGCCTACAGACGTCCCCGAGCTGGCTCAGTGTCTGGCGGCGGCAAGGCAGCGTCCGATCACTGTGCCTGGCAGCCTCCGGTCACTGTGCATGGCAGCCTCCAGTCACTGTGCCTGGCAGCGGCTGGGCACTGTTTATGACAGGAGGCGGGCCTGTGTCCGGTGGTATGCAGGGCGCTGTTTATGGCGTGCCTGATGGTGCCCGGTGGAGCTACTGAATATCCATGGTGCCCTCAAAGACTGTTGTTGCAGGCCCCTTCATCATCACTGGATGGCCAGGACCATCCCAGCTTATGGAGAGGGTTCCACCTGGCAGATGTACCTTGACCTTATTGTTCAGAAGACCACGGACCATACCGGATACGGCTGCAGCACAGGCACCGCTGCCACAGGCCATGGTCTCACCGCAGCCGCGCTCATAAACGCGCAGATTGACCTCACTGCGTGATATCACCTGCATGAAGCCTACATTGACGCGCTCAGGGAAGGTCGGATGAGATTCAAGCACAGGACCAAGAGTATCAATGGCACAGGTGGCTGTATCCTCAACAACTGTGACCATATGGGGATTGCCCATGGATACGGCACCGGCAGTAATGGAGCTTACTCCGCACACGGCCTCATCAAGAGGGATCTGGTAAGCTGGCTGCTCAGTGGTGAAGGTACATGGAACCTTTTCCGGCTCCAGAACAGGACAGCCCATGTTCACTACCACCTCACCGTCATCCTCAAGAATCAGAGTAAGCTCACCTGAGATGGTGGAGACACGGATTTCCTTTTTGTTACACAGATTGTGCTCAACCACAAAACGGGCAAAACAGCGGGCACCGTTGCCACACATCTGCACCTCGGAACCGTCCTGATTGAAGATACGGTAATGGAAGTCCATGTCAGGGCTGTAAGGAGCCTCAACTACCAGCAGCTGATCAAAGCCCACTCCAAAGTGGCGGTCACCAAGACGCTTTATAAGCTCCTGGTTGAAAAACACCTTCTGGGTAACACAGTCCACGACCATGAAATCATTACCCAGGCCATGCATCTTGGTAAAACGAATCTGCATTAAATTCTGTCCTGATCGGGCAGCAGCACCGTATCAATTGCTTAAGGGAGTCACGGCTCCCCATCATGGGTGCTGTGCATAAAAATAAGGCAAGCCTGCCTGCGCAGCTTGCCATAATCAAACGAAATCTCATCAAGATCTCTGCAGTTACGGCAAATATGCACTGCCGTACTGCGTGACGTGACGCTTTATAAAATAATATATGCGCACCGCTGTTGGCACCCATTGGCGTTGTCATGGGCTTGCCCATGGTCATTGTACTGGGCATGACCATGGGCGTTGTCCTGGTCATGCCCACGGGCCCTGGCCTGACCAGGGAATTGCCCCTGGCATGGTCATGTCCTGCCTGGCAGAACGGACCATGCCCATGGTCGCCATGCCGTGGCTTATCAGGCCTCACTGATAATGATTTCGTTGTTCCACATCTCTTCTTCTTTCTGGCGCTCACGGATGACATAAGCCTTGTCACCGTCTACCAGAATTTCAGCACACAGAGGGCGGCTGTTGTAATTGGAGGACATGGAACTGCCGTAGGCACCGGCACCACGTACTGCAAGGATATCGCCCTCACGTACGTTCAGATGACGGTCCTTGCCCAGGAAGTCATCAGACTCACAGATAGGGCCTACGACATCGTACAGCAGTGTGCCATTGGAGCCGCTGCCTGGCAGCGCATCAGAGGCATCACGCTTTACGGCTGGAATGATATTCATCCAGGAGTTGTACAGGGCCGGACGGATAAGATCACCCATGGCGGCATCAACAATACAGAAATTGCGCTCGGTATTGGACTTGAGGTAGAGCACGCTGGTCAGCAGGATGCCGGCATTGGCAACCATGGCACGGCCCGGCTCGCAGTAGATGGAGACATCGATGTCCTTAAGACGCTGAATAACTGCAGCCAGATACTCATAAGGAGATGGAGGAGTCTCGTCGTTGTAGGTAACACCAAGACCGCCGCCAATATCAATGTGGTCAACCTTAATGCCGATTTCAGCAAGCTGTTGGTACAGGGTAATGAGCTTGTCGGTAGCCTCGATGATAGGGGCACCGGAGGTCATCTGAGAGCCGATATGGCAGTCAATACCGGTGGCTTCCATATGCTCGGACCTGCCAATGTAGGTATACAGACGCAGAGCATCCTCAAAGGCAATACCGAACTTGTTCTTCTTGAGACCTGTGGAAATGGAAGGATGTGTCATGGCGTCAACATCAGGATTGACGCGCAGCGCAACCGGAGCCTTGATACCAAGACGGGAAGCTACCTTCTCTACCTTGTAAAGCTCGCTTTCAGACTCGACATTCAGGCACTTGATACCCTTTTGCAGAGCAAATTCGATTTCGTCCTCACGCTTGCCCACACCAGAGTAAATAACCTTGCCAGGGTCGCCACCGGCTCTGATTACTTTCATGAGCTCGCCCTTGGAGACCACGTCAAAGCCACAGCCTGACTGGGCAATGATATTGAGAATGGCCAGAGAGCAGTTGGCCTTGACGGCATAGCATACCAGGTGGTCCTTGGCAGCAAGAGCCTCCTCAAAGGCACGTAAGTGACGTACCAGAGTGGCCTTTGAATAGACATACAGAGGTGAACCAAAGCGCTCAGCCAGCTCAGTTACCCTGATGTCCTCAGCGTAAAGCTCGTTTTCTTTATAGTTGAAATAATCCATCGTTACACCTGGAAAATGGTCCCGGACGGGCCGGGCTGAACACAGAGGCGCGCCGGCAACAGCCTGACCACTTGTTTATCTGCACTTATGCAGATCTCTGCCTCATGTATGTCCTGCTGCAGGCAGTACTCACAGTGCTGCCCCGTTTACAGCAGATTAGACTTGCCCTGACTGATGACAGCCGGCCTGACTCCACTGCCTGCGGCAGTTGAGCCCGTGGCAGCCAGATGCTGCCTGCGGATGCATGCAGCTGAAGTTGCGGCTGAAGTTGCTGCTGAAGTTGCAGGCATCAGGCTGCAGCACACGGTTGCAGCACTCGGCTGCCCTGTCAGTCCTTACTGGCCTCATCCGGTTCGGCGGAGTCAGCTGCGGCAGGAGCTGCAGCTGGTGCCTGGGCTGGAGCTGGAGCAGGATCGGCGGCCGGCTCAGGCATGTAAAGGTCGCCCTTGAGGCCGCAGCCAGCCATAAAAATGGCGGCGCACAGAGCACCAGCAATTAAGGAAAGTCTGTTCACAGATACCCCCGGAAGAGATAAATCAAAAAAAGAATATCACGATTTGCACCACATCAGAGCCAGATATGGTTAGCTAAGACTTATTTGCACTAATGACAGGCATTTTGCCCTATACAGGTTCAAATTTCCCCCTTTGCCCGGACTTACAGTCACTTAACCAGGACAAATTGCAGTGCAGGCGACTGCTGCGGGATCCCGTGGGGCAGGTCAGCTGGAGCTGCCCCGGATGGTGAATGGGTGAATGGAGTTGAGGTCCTTGTTGAGCACAAAGTACTGAGGAAGATTAAAGCGTACGGCGTTGTTGCTGCCGCCCTCGCTCTGACTGGTATAGAAACGGTTAATGGCGTTTACCAGGGTGGCACGCGAGCCAAAGTAGTTCCTGTAGGTAGTTACCTCGTTGCGCTCATTAACAATGTAGATATCCCAGTGTCCCTTGGTCTGTGGACAGAAGAAGTACTGAACAATACCTGAGGTGGCATAACGGTCCACAATAGGAGGAACCTGAAGAGCATACTCAGGACGCATTCCATAACGGGAAAGAACGCTTATGTCATACTCGCTGGAACCAAAGACGCTCTTTTTGTTAATCATGACACCACGCTCACCCTGAGCACGGGCAATGTAGGTATTACGGCCCACATCAAATACGTATTCAGAGCTGCTGTCAGTAGTCATACAGCTGAATACCTGTCTTACTGTGCCCTCAAGATCGTACTTGATGAGATCCTGATAAGAGGCAGCATAAGAGCAGATCTCAATAAGCTCCAGCATGTCCTTGACACTGTTAACAGCCGTAGTGTTACTCATAATGCGCAGCAGGGTAGCAAGAAGCTCAACCACGCCCTCCTCACCATTAGGCAGGGCAATGGTACGCAGCTCACCCCAGCTGTTAACCGTAATCAGATCAATGGAGCCGATAAGACAGCTGCGCTGACGGCCACAGCACAGAGTAGAGCTGTAGTCGATATCGACAATCTTGTTCTGCAACAGCTCGGTATCGTCCTTTTCCAGATTGAGCACTACCAGACAGCCATGCAGCTTAACTGAGCGTTGCAGATTCTGCTCGGAAACAGCACCACGGCGTGGCTGCAGATAGCGCTTAATGTCGTGACTGAGCTTGTTGATCTTAAGCGGGGTAACAGCCGATGGTGCGCCCTTTACCCAGGTAGAGGTTCGGGTGGTAAGCAGACCGTTAAATACAGCCCAGGTAACCACCTCACTAAGACGTGCGCCAATGTAGCTGACCTTGAGATTGAGCAGGGCAACGTCGTCTCCTGCGGTACTGTAAAGATGCCAGCCACGGCGGCACAGGCTGTGAGGAGAAGGACAGATAAAGGTCAGGTCACGCTCCTCAAGGTTATGAGAGAAGGAGCTGTTAATCACCATTACCTTGCCCGGGAAACGGTCAAAAGCGGCGTAGAGTTTGCGCGAGAGAATGCCGGCGTCATCGGAGGTAATGGCGTATTCAATACCATGGCGCACCGAGAAGCGCAGCAGCGACTGATAGCTCTCCAGCAGGGTACGGTAGACCTCCTTGTCAAAGGAGCGCACTGCCTCCATCTTCCAGGTGGCCACCTGCTCAAGCTCACTTACGAACTCAGGAGACCAGCCCCAGCGTACGCTGAACTTGTTGAGCAGCTCGCGCTTGAGTCTGAAGTCATCACGATGATAGGAAGCCTTGTTGTTCAGGCCCATGAAGATCTTCAGATAGAAGCACTTGCGCATCAGCATCAGACGGCTTTCATGGCCTATGCTCTGCAGGTAATTGGATACCTTCAGATACATCAGATAGTACGAGTCCAGATCAAGGCTGTAGCCGTCGTGCGACAGCATGTAGTCCTTGAGCTCTGAAGAGAGCAGATGGGTATCAGGATAGTCATTGGAGTAGGCCTCCATGAGCAGAATCTTGAGTACCACCTTGAATGGTGAATCAATGGCCTTATACAGCAGCCACAGACCTGATCCGAAATATTCGGTAGGTGAGCTTTTTACCACCGAGCCAAAATCAAACCACTCGCTGGCATCAAGAGGCGCCTCAAACTCGTGGAAATTGTCTCTGCGGGCCTCTTCTTCACACTCCTGACGGCTCAGAATGCTGCCATAAGCCCACTCAGGGTAGTTGCCTGAGCTGCTGGCCAGTTTCTTCTTGCCATCAACGTAATGATCGAGATCCTCAATGGACTGACTTTCAGTAAGCAAATGCTCGACCGGCAGAGTATTGTTTAAAAACGGTACCGGAGCAATACCCATCGCAGCGGCAAGACGCTCAATACCGGCGGCCTTTTCATGGCGGCCATCGGCATTGGACCTGCTTTCACGGGCAGCACGGCTGGCATCAAGAGTCAGGCTCACATTGCCTGAAAAGCCCACCACAGAACCTGTCATAAGATCCTGAGCATAAGGAGAGCTCAGGGTAGAGCTGACGCGCTGGGCGCCCCTTTCACCCTGTGTCGGGAAAAACTTTTGCAGCTTGAGAGTAAAGCTGGTATTACGGGCCAGAGAGCGCGCTACGCGCACCATCTTCACCGAGGCACGCCGGGCCGTACGACTGCGACGTCGGCCCCTGCTCTTGCCCGCAGCATGCATCTCACCAGCGGCCTCAGTACCGGCACCGGCATCAGTACCGGCACCAGCCGCAGCTGCGCTCACTGCGCCGGCGGCTGCAGCAACGGCCGCATCATGGCCCTGCTCATCATGGTACCAGGCACGCTGACTACCGGCAGTGATTAAGGTGCTGTCATAAAGGCCGTCAGCGGCGTCAGCGGCAGAGCCGGCCGCTACTGCCGTTTCCTTGCGCTCAATGGTCAGATCAGGGCTGTGGGCACCAGTGCCCAGGGTAATTTCAGCGCTGATCTCAAAAGATGGCTGACCCTGACTCTGTGCATGATCCGTATGGTCAGCTGTAGCAGACTTGCTGCCTGCTTTTCGGTACTTGCCTGAAGCCCAGGCAAAAAGGGCTGCATGACGCAGTCTGCCTCCAAGGGCAGAGGCGGTGGCGCCACCATGAGCCTCACCACTGTTACTTTCATTTACAGCACCTGAATTTGCCTGCACTGCTGACAGCGTCGAGACCTGCTCAGCGGCAGCCTGCTCAGCGGCAGTGACTGGGGCATGGCATGGGGCATGGTCTGAGGCAGCTGCATGAGCTGATGCGGCGGCCGCGCTGCGCATCTGACGGAGCTTTTCGAGGCGGGCAGCAGCTCGGTCGTGAGCACGGGCGCGACGAATAATAGAGCTGGAGCTGTCTGCAGCTTCAGTGCTTGCCAGAAGCTCATCGCGTGACAGCTCATGCTCGGCCTGCATCAGAGCTGCCAGCAGGGACGGATCATCATCATGAACGCTGCCAGCGCCCGCCCCTGCGCCCGCCCCTGCGCCCACTCCTGCTCCGGCGCCTGCTCCCACACCTGCGCCACCGGGGGCAGCAAGGACGGCGTTACCGGAAAGGCCCTGAGCACCTGAGTCAGGTACCGGCCGGGACCAGGACTGGGACTTGAACAGAGAGTATTGCAGTGGCTTAGGCTGCGGCTGACCGCCAAAGGCGAGCTCCTGCCTGTTCCTGTCGGCATCTGCAGCCATGGAGGCCCCGGGCAGAACATTCATGTCGGCCTGAGTGCCTGAATACATGCCACAGCGCATGCCTGATGACATTACGCTGCTCAGCCCCGGCTGACCCTGACTGTTATTTACAGTGACTATGTAGCGCTCATCAGTGATGCCATGGGCAAGTTCAGCTGAACCTGCGGTAAGCAGCTCACTGCGAGAGCCGGACACCATATGGAGGGCAGGGCTGTTAAATACTGAGGAGGAGGCCGATGGAGATGACATGCCTTCAGATACGGCTGACATGCCTGCAGCCATGCTGCGCTGCAGGGGGTCTGAAGTACTTGCATCAGATACGGCCCTGCCTGACAGAGATGACTGTACTGCTGTCTTACTGTCCTTGTCAGCGCCCTCTCCCATGGACTCAAAGGTAATCATATTGTCCATGGAGGCCAGCAGAGCACGGGCTGCCGGATTGAGCTCAAGATATTCAGAGCTGGCTGCACCTGCGGCGTCATCGTATAAGGCCGCAGATGACAGCGAGGCTGCAGGCACGTAAGAACGGCCTGCCCCGTGTGCTGCGCCATGCAGAGTGCTCATGGCAGCACCGCTCTTATCAGACAGCAGTGCACCTGCGGCAGCAGCAGCATCCATGGCAGCTGCAGCCTGCAGAGTCAGGCTGTTGCCAGTGTCAGCTGCTGCGGCCGTGGCTGCAGCGGCGCCAGGGGCCGCTGGCCCGATGGCTGCCTTGCGGCCTCTTATGGCACGGCGGATAAAACTGCCCCTGCCAGCGCCGTCGGATATAGAGGCGCCGGCCACGAACTGGCCTGATGCCGCATCAGCTCCCAATGAGGCTGAGCCCTCAGCGCTGTGCCCGGATGCAGAGGTGACTGCCTCTTTGTGAGCATGGCCAAAACGGAACAGGGTGCTGACAATGCGGTTTTTAATAATCTGGTTGGAGCGGCTGGACAGCTCACGAAGATTGGTCAGCTGACGCAGAGCCTCATCAGTAATGTCCCTGACAAAACTGCTGTCACCTGACTGTGCAGCAGCGACACTACGTGCCTGGGCATCAGCCTGAGCATCGCTCTGCTGATCGGTATAGATGACAGGAGCATAGACGCTCGAGCGGGACATCAGAGCATCCGATCTGATAAAGGACGGGAGCATGGAACCGTCACGCAGCTGGGCAATCCAGTCCTCAAGACTTAAAAAGCCGGCATAGTGAGGAATGCCATTTTGCCTGAAGTACTCATCATCAATGAGATCGTCATTATCAAGGTCAATGGCTACCTGGGTGTCAGGCAGCTCTACCTTGTTAAGCTCATAAACCTGCTCAAGGCTTGGTGCCCAGTCATCATCAAGGCCGTCGTCAGCGGTGCCGCTGGCGCGGGCGCCGCTTATGGCTGCTGCACCAGCTGCGCCGGCAGATGCCGCGCCGGCATCGCCAGGTGCTGCGACACCTGAGTCAGTCCGGACGGAAATGCTTACATCCTGAGCAGCATCGCTGCAGTGGCGGAGCACGCCTGGTAATGAGCCCAGAGCTGAGCTGACATGGCAGTCTGTTACTACAGGGGAAGCGTAAACAAGCTGACTGGTAAGCGGGTAGGCAAGCTCCATGGAGCCGCAGAAATTGACCAGCTGGCTTTGCGTATCGATGCTGCGTCCACTGTGAAGATTGAGTATGGTGCCGCTTTCAAGCGATGAGAGCAGACTTGAGCGCACTACTGTGCCCTCATGCTCATTCATGGCACTGACGTACAGGGAGCTGTTGGCCAGCAGAGGGCAGACTGACAGTAAGGGGGCCGAGGCAGCGGAGAAATGTCTGGTGTTTTCGCTCAGGTCACGACAGGTAATAACACGCGTATGACCGGCTCTGTTATTGACCAGAATGTGTGAGCTTGCAGGAGCCTTAGCAATAAACTGCTCCATGCCGGAAACACCCTGAGTAAGGAAAGTTACATATTCGTCATAGGCCTGCTGCTCTTCCTTGGTGGAGATGAGATACCAGACAATGTAGCGTCCGCACAGACGTATGGAAGAACGGTAAAACTCATCGAGCAGGAAGAGATTCTGAGCACTGCCGCAGTTTTCCTCATCAAGGCAGTCAGGCTGGAAATTGGTAAAGCGATCCTCAGGGGTAACGAAGAGATTGAGCTCTACGCCCTGGGATTTGATGTATTTGGTGATAAAGCGGCACTTGTCCTGCAGCGCAGCCGTCTGTTCGCGGCTGAGCGAGGCTTTGACACATACCCATATATCCACATCCGAGCTGTCAGACTGGCCAATTGAGGAGGTTGAGCCCATGGCGTACAGGCCCAGAATGGCATGTTCACGCGGCTCTTTTAAAGGCGGGGCCCCTGTAACCAGAGTGTCCTGTAAAAAGCGTCTCTGTCTTTCATCAGGGGTAAACATGTCTATGCCATGAGGCACACCGCCTGAGCGGTAGCCAGGCAGGTTGACATGATTGTAATGCAGCAGCACAGGAACAATGGACAGGCAGAAACGGGCATCATGGCTCATCAGTGACAGGGCGTGCGCAAGGCGGGTCTCATTGAGCTCCCTGTAGCGCTTGAAGCGTGTCATGATCTGTTTTTTGGGAATATAAACCATGATCGTTCCTGACAGTGAAACATCCAGGATACAGGCTGAGCCCGCACCTTTCCAGACTGAACTTACCCCGCACACAAAACATTTGCATGAGTACCGGCGCCCACTGCGGCCGGACTGCCGGAGCTCAGGGGCGGGCGCTGTGGCATTGACCTTACTGAAGTCAGCCTCCTGAGGAGGCTGTTACCATGACATGGGTCAGCCATGCGCTACAGCCAGGGAAAATATCTGAAAACTCATGATTATATCGCACCTGCACGGGCAATCATAAGAACGCCACTTTATGCCCCGATACAGTGGCCATGGCGCGCACATACCAGGAACAGGACAGTTGCCCGTGAACCCTGCCCGCTCCCGTGCATGCACAGGGACGCCCGCAGCTGCTGCGCCTGTGCATGTCCCCGGACCGTCGGAGCTGCTGTGCCCGTGCATGTCCCGGGACGCCCGGAGCTGCTGCGCCTGTGCATGTTCAGGGTCGGCCGGAACTGCTGCGCCTGTGCATGTTCAGGGTCGGCCGGAACTGCTGCGCCTGTGCATGTCCAGGGGCGGGCGCGGCTGGCCGTTCCTGTACGCAGAGGGCCTGTCGTACCACCTAATGGCCGTGATAAATATGCCGTGCAGTCGGACCATGGACCGATGCGGCTGTGATTTTTGGTGCGTGTCCTGTCACAAAATCAGATTTTGCCTGGAGCACCTGAGTGCCTGGTAATCTGAAGGGCAAAATACCGGGCCTGCTTATATAAATCATAGTTATACGCCTGCAGTTGCGTTCTCAGATTTACATTATTCTATTACCATGAGTCTCACTTATCGGTCAGGCCGGGATAATATGAGCGTATTTAGTGATAAAATCACTATTTAACTCGGATATCTCATGAGTTAACTACTACGACCGGGCATCAGGCCATAAGGAGCACCCGCCCCTGATTCTGCACTGATTCTTCCCCGGCACAAAGTCCGCTGACAGGTGATGAAAGCACCTGGGTTTAATGACAGCGGCTGGGAATTTCCATGGCAAAAGCTCTGCCCCGGTGCAGACTTTTTCCGTAACTCTTGGGCAGGGCTCTGCTCATCAGCAGTGACTGTCTGGTCGACATCATCTGGAAGGTCACCGCAGTCACTCTGGATGCCTGACATAGTATGCAGGTGTTGTTTAACAAAGGCCCATGCAGGGATCAAAATGGTAAAAGAAACGTCCACCACCGAAAGCACTTCTCAAAAGGTTGAGACCTTATCAGGCTCAGCTGCAGCTGTTGAGAAACAGTCCAAACTCCCGACTCAGGCAGGCTCTTCCGGTGCTCCAGTCTATGTAGATCAGGCTCAGCTCAAGGAGCTTGAATATCGCCTGTCTACCAGAATGGCTCAGGGTTCTTCCGGTGCAAAGACCGGTCTTTTATGGCTGGTTACTCTGATTTCACTGGGCGCTGCCGGTTTTGCCGGTTTCACCGCCTTTCAGAATCAGCAGAAGCTCATGTCCATGAGCTCCACCTACGACACCATCAAGCAGCAGATTGCCGATGCCACCTTCAAGGTTGAGCAGAAGGCCACCCTCCTTGAGAACGCCCATACTCAGAATGCCGCTCTGCAGCAGACCACCTCAGGTCTGGCTCAGAACTTCCAGACTCTTGGTACTACTGTCAATGAGCTCATCGCCGCTCAGCAGCAGCAGGGCAAGGCTGTAAGCGACCTTACCGCCAGGGTAGGCGCCTTTGAGTCCCGCAATCCATATGACTGGCAGCTGGCCGAGTCCTACTTCCTGGTCAACAATGCCCAGGTAAAGGCCGTCTTTGAAAAGGACATCAAGGCTGCTGTATGGATGCTCACCCAGGCTGACGAACTTCTCATCGACATCGAAGATGAGCAGGTAGTCGCCCTGCGCGAGGCAATTTCCCGCGATATTGCCAACCTCAACAACATCAGTATCGTCGACATACGCGGCATGGGTATGACCCTTGATCGTGCCTATGACAATGTAGACACCCTGGTGCTTGAGGGCTTTACCGATCCTAAGACCCGTGCTGCTGCCTTTGAAAAGAGCAACGAGGTCAGTGCTGATGTAGCCGACTGGAAGACCAATCTGCTCAACTCAGCCAATCAGTTTGCCTCACGCTTTGTTGAAGTACGCCGCCGTGATGCCGAAGCTGCTACCGAGTTCCTGACTCCGGAGCAGGACGTATATCTGCGTGAGAACATCAAGACCAGAATTCTGCTGGCCAAGTCCGATCTGTCCCACGGTGACAAGGAAGCCATGCAGGCCAACCTTGCTGACGCTGTCCGACTGATCAAGGCTTACTACGATCCAAAGAGCACCATTACCACCAGTACTCTGGACATGCTCACCGGTATCGAAAAGAGCGAAATCACCATTCAGACCCCTGAGGTTCTTCAGAGCTCTGCCGCTTTCTCCCAGTTTGCCCGTGAGCACTTATTAGGTAGGGGTAAATAGTCCATGATTAAGATACTCCTGGCAATTGCTCTGTTATGCGGTGCGGTCTTTGTTGGTCCTCGCCTTGCTGACAGCCAGGGCTTCGTACATATCGCCACTGAAGGCTTTATCATCGAAACCTCGCTGACCACAGCCATTATCATTACCTTTGTTACCTTCCTCGTACTGCATGTGCTGGTTAATATCATTAACAGCTCCATCAAGCTGCCTGGCTCTGCCTCCCGCTGGTTTGGCAACCGCAGGTCCAAAAAGCAGATGACCCTGCAGAATGAGGCTTTCATGGCCTATGAAGAGGGTGCCTACAACCGTGCCCTGGCTTTAATCAACAAGTCAGGTGACCGTGACTCTCTGCCAGCCAACTGCCTGCTGCTGGGCGCCAAGTGCGCTTTCAAGGCCGGTGATCTCAACAGCTGCCGCAGCTTCATCGAGCAGGCCGAAAAGGCCCCTGACAGCTCTGAAATTGCCTGCAGACTGTTAAGAGCCCGTCTGAACATGCAGATTGGCAATATCAATGCTGCCATCGAGAATATCGAAAGCGTCAAGCAGGACAGCTACTCCCGCGCCATTACCACCCGTCTGCTCTACGAGTGCTATAAGTCCAGTGGCAATTACGACAAGCTCCAGGAGCTGCTGCCAACCTTAAAGAAGCTCGATATTGTTGACGATCAGGAGGCCAGCCTCATCAACATGCAGGCTGCCCGTGCCCGCCTGAGCGGCTCTGCTACTGTTGAAGAGCTCGACTCCCTGGTAGCAGGCATGGCACGCGCTGAGCGTCATGACCCTGTAGTCATGGCTCCAGTCCTGACCCGCATGGTCAAGCTCGGTGACACTGAAAAGTCAGGCAAGTATGCCCTTGATATCCTGCGTCACAACCCTGCCCCTGAATTCCTCGACTCCATCTCCCGCTGGAGCGCAGCCGTACCGGCCGTTCTTAATGAGCTGTCAGCTCAGACAAAGGGCAATGCCATCGGCAGCCAGACCAATGTGCCTTTATTAAAGGCCCTTGCCAACATGGAAATGAAGTCTGACCGTCTTGCCGAGGCCAAGGAGCACCTAAAGCAGGCTCTGGATGTCACCAAGGATCGTGACCTCTATCTGCTGGCAGCTGAGCTCAATGAGCGCCTTGACCGCTATGAAGAGGCTTCCAAGTTCTTTGCTCTGGCCTTAAAGCAGTAAGATGCCAGGTGCTGCGCCTGCAGGCGCAGCATCACGAGCAGCAAAAAAGGTCTGCCCCCTTAACAGGGGCAGACCTTTTTTCATGTGCGCTGCACAACAGGAGCACAAAGCCGGCCCTGACCGTCCACCATGGCCGCCACCGGCCTTGCAGCAGTGCCCGGCCACCTGCGTGGCGGCCATACCTGTCTGCTGGCCTGGCGTCCATGCCTGACTGCTGGCGTGGCGTCCATGTCTGCCTGCAGCTGCAATTGCGGCAGCTGCTGCAGGCGCATGCTGACATCAGTAATAGGCTGACGGGGTGGAGCTGCGATACAGAGTCTCGTCTACATTGAGCTCCTTCTTGCCTACCAGGAAAGCTTTGGTCATTTCTTCACGGGTTATGAAGCCGCAGGCCCCGAACATCAGATAGGAAGTACCGTCGAAGTAGCTGATAAGGCCGGTGCATGGAGCATTGTCCACATATTTGAAGCTGAAGCCTCTGCGGGCAATCTGAGCCTTGAGGCCCCAGCCGGCATAGGAGTCCATGACATTCTGGGCATAGGCCTTGGTGGTGCTCAGATGAGGAGAGGCCGGCATGATCTGAATAAAGGCCTTGCCGGTACCGTCATTTTTGACAAAGGACACGGTGCGGTCCTTACGGTTATGAGTCATGGAAAAGTCCGGCAGCAGCTTGCCTGCGGTAAATTCCTTGTCATTGCTCATGGTGACATAGGAGGCGGCGGCATGAGCCTGAGAAAACATGCCGGCTCCCAGAGCAGCAGCCAGCACAGTGCAGCCCACGGCCCTTAAGGAACGCACAGCGGCAGCTGAAATGATGTTGTGCTTCATAAGATTAAAAATTCTGAATAAATAGGATTTGAGCATTATACAAATATGAAATGAATCTGTGTGGGAAAAGTCCTCAGTAGCGGGCATTGCTCATAAGACGGGCATCCGGCCCCTCACAGTCAGCCGCTGTATGATAAAATCGCCCCTTATTCAGACATGTACGCCCCATAAGGCCCATGTCATCGCGCCACATCCACGCACGCATGCCCAACTGCTGACGCACGCAGCCCCATGAATGCCTGAGGGCAGTCATACACATCCTGCATGTACTAATGCAAGGCCCACTGCAGTCAGACACGGCATGTATGTACTAATGCAAGGCCCACTGCAGTCAGAAACGCCTGCATGTACTAATGCAAGGCCCACTGCAGTCAGACACGCCTGTATGTACTAATGCAAGGCCCACTGCAGTCAGACACGCCTGCATGTACCCAGGCAAGGCCCATGGCATTCATGCATGACCGGCAAGTTCCCGGGCCGGGCATGACTGAGTGGCTGGCAAGCTGCACCGGCGTACCTGATGATACCTGCACAACAGGTCTGTTCCTGCCGACAGGACTGTTCCTTACAGCAAAGTCCTTTCCCTGCCGGCATTAGCGAGATTTCCTTTATGCTGTCCTTTTTACCTGCTCCGCTGCTCTTTATCATCAATATGGTAATGATCAGCATTGCCTCAATTTTACTGTCAGTGCCGCTCATCATTCTGGCGCTGGTCAAGCTTATCCTGCCATTTAAGCCTGTACTGTCCTTTGTCGA
The DNA here is from genome assembly GCF_023050955.1 of Anaerobiospirillum sp. NML120511. NCBI lineage: Bacteria > Pseudomonadati > Pseudomonadota > Gammaproteobacteria > Aeromonadales > Succinivibrionaceae > Anaerobiospirillum > Anaerobiospirillum sp. NML120511. Next base: position 110,564 of record NZ_JALKIK010000002.1, on the reverse strand, counting down.
CGCCTACGGTCAGCTGGCTTTCCACTGCTTCTGTGCTCACAATGCCGGACTGATGCGTATTACCACCAATGTGGACTGGGATATTAAGGGTCTTGAGAACCTCAAGGTAAAAGGATCCTGCATTATTATTTCCAATCATCTGTCCTGGACTGATATTGTGATGCTCTGCCACGTTTACCGCTATCGCATCCCTATCACCAAGTTCTTCCTCAAGCAGTCTCTGATCTTTATCCCTGTCATAGGTCAGGCCTGCTATGCCGTAGGCATGCCTTTTCTGCGCCGCTACACCCGTGCTCAGATTCTCAAGAATCCAAAGCTCAAGACCCGCGATCTGGACGCTACCCGCAAAGCCTGCAAGAGCCTGCTGGTCTATCCATCAAGCCTGGTCAACTTCGTTGAGGGTACCCGCTTTACTCCGGAAAAGGCCCGCGCCCAGAAATCTCCATATCAGAACCTGATGCCTCCAAAGGCCGCCTCTCTTGCTGTTGCTCTTGGCATTATTGGTAACAATATCGACTGCATGCTCAACACTACCCTGCTCTATCCAGGCGCCAAAGAGGGCTCCAGCGTCTTCTATCAGCTGCTGTGCGGCCGTCTCAAAAAGGTCATTGCCCGCGTTGAGATCATCGACAGGGAAACCATTCAGAGCCGTCTGGTAGGCGACTATATGACCGACAAGCAGTTCAAGCGCAGCTTTACCAATGAACTGCGCCAGATCTGGCAGCGCAAGGACGAGCAGATTGCCCAGCTTCTGGGCAAGGAATATGTCCGCCCTGACTGGTCTGAACCATCATGTTCAGCCCAGAAACCAGCCCAGGATCAGGCAGCCCGTGCTGCTGACGCCGCAGCTGCACCAGCTCCTGAGGCTGCACCTGCTCCTGCTCCTGAGGCTGCACCTGCACCTGCTCCTGAGACTGCCCCGGTCAGCGATGCCATCCAGGCTGCAGAGGCTGACCCGGCCAGCGATGCCGTCCAGGCTGCAGATGCTGCACCAGCAGCCGCTGCCGCTCAGTCTGACAGCGCCGCTCATACCACGCCTGAGCCTGAGCCAGCCGTGGTGAAGAACGCCGCTGACAGCAAACAAAAGGAGACTGCAGCCCCTTAAAGCTCACGTCTGCAACGGCGACAGCCACCTGCCGTCACTGCTGGCTCCAAAAGAAAAAGGCCATCATTGCGATGGCCTTTTTCTTTGGTTCCTGCGCTACGGCCGCCTTGATGGCGGCTCGTAGCTGAGCTGTGCAGCGCTGACATTACCAGGCATGGCTGCGCTGACGTATCACTTACTTTGCGTCAGGAACGTTATCCTTGTCCAGCAGGTAGGCGATGATCTGCTTGAGGCCCTCGACATCGTCGACAGACTCCATGGTCACGAGATACTTGCCGTTGACCAGAATCTCAGGAACAGCCTCAATACCTGCCTGCTCAGCCCACTTGTCCATGCGGGAAACCTTGCCGGCTACGATAAAAGACTTGTATTCCTGCTCAAACTTGTTGGATGGAATACCAATCTTGTTGGCAAAGGCGACCATATCAGCGTGGGTTCTTGGGATATTACCGTCCTCGTGCATGGCCTTGAACAGCTCCTTTACATAGATCTCCTCAAGACCAAGATTCTGGGCAATGACCAGACCAAACTGGGACTCAGGGCCCATGTTGCCACCCATCATGGAAACAGGGTTGAGCTCAAAGGCAGCATTTGGGAAAGCAGCCTTGATGCTGGCAAAATCCTTCTGCAGTTGGAAGCAGTGGCCGCACCAGAAAGAGAAAAACTCACGGATTTCCTTTTTTGGAGTCAGCTTGTCAGTTTTAACCTGATAGTGCACACCTTCCTTGAACTCGGCGGCAGCAGCAGCCTGCTGAGTAAAAACGAAAGCAGCCATTACCACGAATAATGGAGCAAGAATTTTCTTCCACATAGCAGTACATCTCTTAGCAAAAAAATGTGTTAAACAATGTCCAGTCAGTGATGATTATAAGTTTCGTGCCTTAGTAAAAAGACAGGTCAACAGGCCAATTTCAAAGGCACTGTAGCCCCCAGGATCCACGCATTTACGGCCTGTGCGGCCATGAACGTACGAGCACCACCCAGTCACCAAGGCGCCTGGCAACATGCCCGGTCAAGCCATGAGCATGGCATAATGCGCGGGGCAACGGGACGACGGGCGCGTTGTGCCGGTACTGGTGCCGGTACTGGCGCCGTTCCGGCGACGGGCGCGGCGCCATACCCCAGTCGGGCTAATTGGTATTTGGAGAGTGGTCCCAGATAGAGACCTTGTCACGCAGCTGACGTACGCTGCGCTTTTGCGATCTCATACCCAGAGTAAGAGCCATGCTCAGCAGACGTACTCCCAGGTTGGAGCGCACAGCAAGGCGGCTTAACAGCAGCAGGCGGCGCAGCATGGAATGGGAAATACGGTAATCGCACTTTGGGTCCATTGGGCGGCTTGCAATCTGGCGGAGCAGATACAGAGCCATGACCACGTTGGTAAAGCAGAACAGGCGAACACCGGCGCTTTCCTTTTTGCTAAGCGAGCAGATAAAGGCAATAGCATCGCTCAAATGCCCCTCGGTAATTGCCACGTACTCCAGAACCTCCTCTTCACTGGAGGCAGGAATAAATGATACGCCACGGGTGGCATCACGGGCACGGTCTCTGAGGATATTGGTCAGCTGCAGCCCCTCGCCAAAGCTTACGGCCAGCTCAAGCAGCTCCTTCTTGTCCACTTCCCTGTCGTGCAGAACAAAAAGCTCAGCAAGCATTTCACCCACCACACCGGCTACAAAATAGCAGTAGCTGTCGACCTCATCAAGATCGCTGACAGTATGGTTCGCCTCATGCAGACGGCGGCGCAGATTACTGGACATGCCATGAGACATGATGGACAGGGCGCGGCACAGAACGGCCTGAATTTCCTCGTCGTAGCTCAGCAGCAGATTGACTGCCTTGTCCATAACCTTGAGCAGCTCAATGTCATCGGCAGCAGAACCACCAGTTGAGGTCAGCTCCAGAGCACGCTTCTTTAAGGCCTGCAGCACATCAAGGTCAGCAAAGTCACTCCCGGACAGGAAAGAGAAATCTGAAAGCCAGGTAATTCTGTCCACCAGAGGGGCACGGGCATCATCCTCTACTGTATCGACTACACGGCACAGCAGATAGGCAAGACTGATACAGTCACGCAGCGGATTAGGGATCAGAGGAATGGTCAGAGCAAAGGAGCGGGACACCTTGTTAAGGTGCTCATACATAAGCTCAACGCTCAGCACCTCAGATGAAATCACTGTCTCGCCCTCAGCCGATGCTCTGCCTGCTGCACTGGCGCTGCCAGCTGATGCACTCTTAGCTGCGGCTGCATCTGCCGATACGGCTGCAGATGCAGATGCGGCCGCAGGTTCTGCACCCCCTGCTTCAGTCTGAGGGGGCAGCTGATCCTTGACCTTGTCCTGTGGTTTTGCCGGAACTTCAGACGGACGTCCACCAGGGGCAAAGGAAGTGCTCCTGTCCTTTTTGAGGAAGGCATCGCGGGTACGGGAAGGACGGAAAAACATGCGGCCAGGACGTGAGCGTGATGAGGACTTGCTCTCATCGTGCTGCTCTGAGGCAGCGCCACCCTTAGGATGGTATTCACTGTGCTGGAGGTGGAACCAGGCGTTTTTCTGGGCACATGCCCTGCGGGTACGCTGCTGCGCAGCCCCTCTTAAGCCTGAGTGATTTGGGATAGGGGTGTTGTGACAACTAGGAGGGGGTTTACTGTCCATAACCTTAAATTGAAGCAATTATCACCAAGCGCCATGTCAGCCTCATCCTTGAAAGGCTCAGGTCTTACGGACACACGGGCGCGCTGTACCGATCTCACCAGCGGAGCGTTAAACAGTATTGTCCGTCAGAGAGGGAAATCTGCAGGATGCCCGAGACTCCGTAGACACAGCACCTGCCATTATAAGGCAAATCATAGCAAGTAACAGCTGCACCATGCGGCCAAAACACGGTCCCGGCCCTCAGCCCACTCCTGCACCTCGCTCCGTGCTGACTTTGCTCCTCCTTTATATATACATATAAATGCAGCCAAATAAGCACCAGCACCGAACTGGCAGACCTCCCTGAATTGGTCATGCTGCTGCCCGCCCAGTTGTCAGGCTCTGCGCATGTCAGGCTGCGGCCTGGCAATATAGGCAAAGCATGGAAGTCGGTAAGAAATGCAGATGCTTTCCAAAGTTTCAGGTTAATTGATCTGAGCACAGGCTATATGCGCTGAGCTGTTGGGTGCGTGGTTCTGGGTGCGGGAGCAGCCTGTGCAGGGGATTTGCTGGAGATTAGGGCTGGTGTCATGGGATTAGGGCTGGTGCCCGGGGATTAGAGCTGGTGTCGGGAGGTTGGGCTGGTGTCGGGGGATTTGGGCGTTAGAGCGCCTGATGATTGTGAGACCTTGGCGGGAGTTAGACCTGAAATGGGCTTTGTTATGCAAACAGGGCTTTTTGGGCCTTTGATCAACTGGCGTGCACTGCACGAACGGCTTGTTTATAAGATTTGCTCCGATTTTTGCCTGGATACCAGACAAAAATAAACACCAGTTTTGCCCATGCCGTGAAATTCTTTAGCGGCGGCAGTCAGCATACGTACCGCCATGGGCATGCAGGCCAGATAATTCAGATACTTGCAGGATTTTGCTGCCGTGCCTTGTGCGGGCACTTTTTGCGCATATCGATTATAGCATATACAGGTTAGCATATGCTTACTACACTGGCCTGGCTGTGCTGGACTTTCAGGGCAGGGTGGGCCAGATCACACTGAGGCTGTGATGTAAAAATTTTTATACACGTATTTGATATTTGACTGTAAAAAGGACTGGCTCTCTGCAGCGATGTTGTTGCTGTATTTAAGGACTTTTATTGCCTAGCACTCATATATTTGGCGGCTGTAAAAGTATACATAATTGACTTTACTCACGGTACCTGCCAATGTTTTCTTTATCCTGACCTTACTGACCAAAAGTACCATTTATGACGATAAAGGCGATATTTATCTAGTTTGTGAGTGCGTGCACCTTGGATACAAGCTTCCTGGCGCATAAATATGACTTTTAACAGGGGTTCCATGGGATGCAGATCACAATTTCCCTGCCCCCGAAAAGTACCCGTCCGGAGCAATTGGCAAAAACATGAGCTGGATCTCACTGAGAGCCAAAATCAGATAAAAGCCTTTAAAAACGGGATTTTCCATTTGAGGTGCATCACGTTTTGCCTGAATATCCCTGAAAAAAGCCTGATTTGAACAATCAATTCCCTATCAGATGCAAAAACGTATCAAAAATTCGCATTTTCCTTTCTATATATTTGTGACGTCAGTTTTTACCCAATTCCCTGGAGATTGTCTTTTATGTGGATTCAAAACTACGATCCAGCGGGCAACATCTGGCTGTCCGCCCTGGTCGCAGCACTTCCAATTCTCTGCTTCCTGCTCTGTCTTGTAGTATTCAAGCTCAAGGGCTATCAGGCAGGTTTCATCACCGTAGTTCTGGCCGGTCTCGTTGCCGTCTTCTTCTACGACATGCCTGCCCAGCTCGTGGGCGCTTCCTTTGTACAGGGTTACACCAACGGTATGTGGCCTATCGCCTGGATTATCGTTGCCGCGATCTTCCTGTACAAGCTTTCCGTCAAGTCCGGCTCCTTTGAGATAATCAAGCAGTCCGTTATCAGCATTACCCCTGATCACCGTATTCAGGTGCTGTTAATCGGCTTCTGCTTTGGTTCCTTCCTCGAGGGTGCAATCGGCTTCGGTGGCCCGGTAGCCATTACCGCAGCCCTGCTGGTAGGTCTTGGTTTACAGCCTCTTTACGCTGCCGGTCTGTGTCTGATTGCCAACACCGCTCCAGTAGCTTTCGGCGCTGTAGGTATTCCTATTACCGCCATGACTGACCTTGTTGGTGTAGATCAGCACGCAGTTTCTGCAATGGTCGGCCGTCTGCTGTTCCCATTATCCTTAACCGTTCCATTCTTCATCGTATTCTTAATGGATCGCATGAAGGGTGTACGTGAGACCTTCCCTGCTGTTCTGGTAACCTCCTTATCATTCGCTGTTACCCAGTACTATACTTCCAACCACATTGGTGCTCAGTTACCTGATATCACCTCTGCCGTTGTTGCTCTGGTATGTACCACTGTCTTCTTAAGGTACTGGCAGCCAAAGAACATCTTCCGTCTGGATGGCGAGACCAACTTCAAGACCGATGGCAACCTTGATTTCAAGACTGTCTTCCGTGCCTGGGTCCCATTCTTACTGCTGATCATCTTAATCATCATCTGGACCAACCCATTATTCTTAAGCCTGTTTGCCAAGGGCTCTATCCTTGAGTTCACTCAGGTAACTGTCCAGTTCAACTCCACCATCGGTTCCATCAAGAGCCCAGACGTTCTTGACCCAAGCGTACTGTCTGATGTCAAGGTAGCTCAGGTTGTTAACCTCATCGCCTTCCAGGCCGGTACCGCCATCTTCATTGCAGCCTTATTAACTATCGCTATCCTGCGCATTAAGACTGAAGACGCAATGGAGTGCTTCTGGGATACCTTAAAGGAGATGGCCATCCCTATCATCACCATCGGTCTGGTAGTAGCCTTCGCCTTTATCGCCAAGAACTCCGGCATGTCCACCACCCTTGGTCTGGCATTTGCCAGCACCGGCAGCGGCTTTGCATTCTTCTCCCCTGTCATTGGCTGGATTGGCGTGTTCTTAACCGGTTCTGACACCTCCTCCAACTTACTGTTCGGTATCCTCCAGCAGGCTTCTGCCAAGACCCTTGGTATCGGTGAGGCCCTGTTCCTGGCTGCCAACTCCGTAGGTGGTGTAGTAGGCAAGATGATTTCTCCACAGTCCATCGCCATCGCCTGTGCCGCTGTAGGTCTGGTAGGCCGCGAGTCCGAACTGTTCAAGTTCACCTTAAAGTACTCCTTAGCCTTCATCCTCATCATCGGCGCCTGGATTTTCACTGTGGCATTCTTCCTGCCTTGGATGATTCCAGAAATCCAGTACCTTGCCCACTAATGGCATAAAGCTCTGATTCAGAGCAGTTAGACAGAGCATCAAGGCTCTCTAAGGGACAGCCCCACATTCATCTGAATGTGGGGTTCCCGTATCCAGATAACAGAATTCCTTTCCGTCCGTGAGCGCGTTTAGGCTCACACCATGGCTTATGCTGCCATATGGCAGTAAAGTTCAGAATTTTTCTTCAATTTGCTGCATGCATCACCGCACATGAGCTGTTAAGATATATAGTTACAGCTGATCAAACATTCCCTTTCCTTATCTGTCACCACAAACTGAAGTCACCTGAACATTCAGATACGACTGTCAGCAGCGGTAAAAGGACCTTAAACCTGATTTTGCCCCCGGAACACTACCGTAAGGCACTTTCCACCAGGTTGCAGGCCCTGTAAGCTTTGCCCCGGCAGGAACACAGATTTGCCCGTTCCCGGCTCAGGCAGGCCCGGTCAAACAAAACAATAAGGTACGGGCTATGTTGCCCTGCTTACCGGTTTTTCAACACCTCACACGTTAGGATGGTTTTTCCGCATGGATCACAACGTTAATTTCTTTGCGACCTGCATGGGCTCAACTGCTCTTCAGGACAGCGTAATCAGCTCCATCAAGCTGATGCAGATGTACGGCGCAAAGATCACCTTCAAGAAAAAGCAGACCTGCTGCGGTCAGCCTGCATTCAACTCCGGATATTTCAAGGAAGCCAAGGAAGTTGCTTTCTATAACATGTCCCTGTTTGCAGACAATGATTACCCAATCGTAATTCCAGCCGGCTCCTGTGCCGGTATGATGAGCCACGACTACAAGATCCTGTTCAGGGACGACAGTCAGCAGGTGCGTGACTCCATCGATCGTTTTGCCGCCCGTATTTATGACGAGTCCGAGTATCTGACTGACGTGCTGAAGGTGCAGCTTGAGGACAAGGGTCCGCAGATAAACGTTACCTTCCACGTATCCTGCCACTCCCTGCGTGTTCAGGAATGTATCCCTGTTCAGAAGGCTCTGATCCGCCAGCTCAAGAATGTAAATCTCGTTGATATTCCTTACGAGGAAGAGTGCTGCGGTTTTGGTGGCACCTTCTCCATCAAGGAGCCTGAGATCTCCAACGCCATCGTCTCCGAGAAGATCAAGCACATCAAGGAAACCGGCTGCAAGGTAGTACTGGCTGGCGACAATGGCTGTATTCTCAACATTTCCGGCGCTCTGGCCCGCCAGGGTATTACCGACATCAAGGTCATGAACATCTATGACTTCATTCTCAAGCGTGTAACAGGTGAGGATTTATAAATATGGATTTAGCTGCAATTCCTCACAAAACCATCGTTCACGAGAAGCTCCACGATGCCCAGATGCGTGAGAACCTTACCAGTGCCATGCATACCCTCCAGGGCAACCGTCTGAAACTCATTGAGAACAAGTTCGAAAACTGGCAGGGCCTGCGTGACCGTGCCCGTCAGGTTAAGAACAACGCCCTGATGTCTCTGCAGGAACGTATCGAAGAGTTCGAGAGGAATGCCACCAAAAACGGCATTCAGGTGCACTTTGCCAGCACCGATCAGGACGCCTGCGAAATCATCTATCAGATCATGAAAGAGAACAACGTGGACAAGGTGCTCAAGGGCAAGTCCATGGCCTCTGAAGAAATCGGTCTGAACCACTACCTCAAGAAAAAGGGCCTCAACGCTGTTGAGTCCGACCTGGGTGAGCTCATTCTCCAGCTCAATGATGAGCCTCCAGTACACATCGTAGTACCAGCCATTCACCGCAACCGCTACGAAGTAGGTCAGATTTTCCACGACAAGCTGGGCGCTCCTCTTGAGTCTGACATCGAAAAGCTCAACTCCATTGCCCGTGGCCACTTAAGAAATCAGTTCCAGCATCTTAAGATGGGTATCTCCGGCGTCAATTTCGCCATCTCCAAGGAAGGCGCAATCTGGCTCATCGAGAACGAAGGCAATGGCCGTATGTGTACCACTGCTCCGGACATCCACGTAGCTATCTGCGGCATCGAAAAGATAGTTGAGACCTTTGAGGATGCTGCCACTCTGGTGCACCTGCTGACCCCTTCTGCTACCGGTCAGTTCATCCCAACCTATAACAACATTATTTCCGGTCCACGTAAAGAAACCGACAAGGACGGTCCTCGTCAGATGCACATTGTGATCTTCGATCACAACCGCACCTCCATGCTCCGTCACAAGGACTTCCACGAAGCTCTGCGCTGCATACGCTGCGGTGCCTGCATGAACTTCTGTCCTGTTTACGACAAGATCGGCGGTCACTCCTACCGTACTACTTACCCTGGCCCAATTGGTGAGGTTATTTCTCCTAACCTCTTTGGTCTTGATAAGACAGGTGATGTGCTTACTTTCTGCTCTCAGTGCGGTCGCTGCTCTGAGGTATGTCCTGAGAAGATCCCTCTTGCCGATCTGATCCGTGAACTGCGTGCTTACAAGGTAGGTCAGGGCGAAGGTCAGATTACCGGTTCTGAGAACGTCAAGGCCAGCGCTTCCGAGCAGTTTGCCTTTAAACTCTTTGCCAGGGCAGCTACCAACGGTGATCTGTGGCGTACTGCTTTCTCACAGGCCCACATCTTCAACCCTCTGGTCAAGGCTTTCGGACCTGTGCTTCCTGTTGCCAGAAGCTGGGATGCCTACAAGCAGTTACCAGACGTAAGCGGCAACTTCTACAAGAAAGTACAGAAGATCGAGGGAGTTAAGTATGAATGATGTAATTGCGCAGATCTCCAAGCGCAGCCGTGAGGAAATCTTAAAGCGCGTCAGTGAGGGCTACAAAAAGCCTGACTTCTGCCGTGTTGAGACTCAGGACCCTGTTGTTCACATTCAGATGGAAGAAAATCTGATTGAGAACATGAAGACCAATATGACCAACAACAAGTTTGTGGTTCATGACATCAAGCCTGAGCAGCTGTACGACACCATCAATTCCATTACCAGAGAGCGCAATGCCAGGACCCTGGTCTATCCAAAGGACATCGGCATTGACCTCAAGCGTGTAGAGTCTGCAAGCCAGCTGTGCTTTGACACCGCCATTGAAGACATCAGAGATCAGGTATTCAATACCGACTTCTCCATCATCAATGCTTTTGCCGGTGTGGCCTCCCATGGTGTTGCCTGCGTGGTTTCAACTGAAAACCAGCCTCGCATGCTGTCTCTGGTTACCCCTACCTGCATCATGCTCCTCAAGAAGGAGCGTGTGGTAAAGAGCCTGGTTGACGCTCTGCACAAGGTCAAGAGCGAACTTGATGTACTGCCAACCAACGTACTGTTCATCGCCGGTCCGTCCCGTACTTCCGACGTTGAGCTGGTTACCGTATTCGGCGTACACGGCTCTACTCAGGTACACCTGATCCTGTACTAATAAGAAGATTACTTCTGTCTTATTTAAAAGCTCAGCATGTCTCATGCTGGGCTTTTTTAATGGACCCAGGCCCTGCGGGTCCGCCGTCACCGTGCGGCGCCTGCTGTCGCCTGGAGGCACAGCAGATCCCTGTGCCTTACGCTCCGGGCCGAACGGTCTGATTTGTACAGGTCGATGCAGCATTGCAGCTGTGAAAAAAGGTCCGGTCAGGACCACTTTTTGTCCTATAATGGCCTCGCAGGACGGGGAGCCGTTACTGCAGGAAATGGGCGGTCTGAGCCTGCAGCCGAGTCTGCAGCTGCCGGTCTGGAGCCACAGGGGCCTTAGGCGCATGAGGCGCATGCCCGGTCGGCAGAGCCCATGAACACAGGCTGATCATCTTTGACGGGAAGCTCAAGGAACGAAAATGCAAGATACTCAACCAACAAACGGACAGAAAAAAGCCGATAACCACCCTCATCCACCTATTGGCAATCTGCTGTTACGCACCATGACCCTGCCACGTGACACCAACCCTGCCGGCGATATCTTTGGCGGCTGGATCATGTCACAGCTGGACATTGCAGGTGCTATCCTGGCCCGAGAAATTGCCCATGGCCGCGTCGTCACCGTAGCTGTTGATGCCATGAACTTCCTCAAGCCTGTTGAGGTGGGTGATGTGGTCTGCTGTTATGGTCACTGCTCCAAAGTAGGCCGTACCTCACTTAAGGTTAACCTTGAGCTGTGGGTCAAAAAGATCTACGACGATGAAACAGCCGAGCGCTACCTGGTTACCGAAGCCAGTTTCACCTACGTAGCTGTAGATGAAAACGGCCGTCCACGCCCTCTGCCAGCTGAGGCTCATGAAATTGCCCAGCGCGGCATCGATGCTGCCACAGCCGGCCTCAAGGCCGATGGCACCATACGCAATAACAGCTGCTCATAACAGCACACAGCGTCGCTGCGCAGAGCAGCGCATAGCCGTTACCCGGCTCCCGGGAGCAGAGCCATAGCTCTGGCCCAAAACAAAAAGCCTGATCGAAGTACATCCGATCAGGCTTTTTTGTTTTATCAGGCTGCCCTGCAGGCAAGCCCGGCCATAGTGGCCGCGCCTTGCTGCTGGCAGCGGCGCTGCCGGCGCAGGCACCGCTGGCGCTAATGCGGCCGCAGCTGGCGCAGGTGCAGGCGGCGGCGCTGCCGGCGCAACTGCGGCCGCGGCCGCAGCTGTAGCGGGTCAGGATCTGACGTCAGTGCTGGTCGCGGCCACAGCCGATTTTGATTTCACCAATGTGATTGAACATGCATTCAATAATGCACTGGTAGTAGGAAGCTGAGTGGGTCAGATTGTTCTGACGCATCTGAATGATAAGACCGAGCATTGTGGACTGAATGTATACGGCAGCCAGCTCAATGTCGGTATCAGCAGGCAGCTTCTTTAAGGTCACAGCATTGCGCAGGGCATCTTCGATGCTGATTAAACGTAGATGAATGAGCTCTTCAAGCTGCTCACGGGCCTCGTGACTGATATCAGAATGGATAATGCTCTCGAAAATGGCCATTACTGATGAGTTAAAGAATGACTTGGAGTCCTCATTAAAGTGCATCATGGCCCACTTCTTAAGCTGACCTAAAGGATCAGCCTGAGTCTCATGGGCAGCTGAGGCCAGGGTAGACACCAGGTTGAGCTTGCGGGCCTCCTCCTCAAGCAGGGATGCCAGCAGAGCTGTTTTGTTCTCATAATGCCAGTAAATAGCACCACGGGTCACACCAGCCTCTCTTGCAATATCAGTAAGCGAGGCCTTGTTGAAACCCTTATTGGCAAACACACGCTGAGCGGCCATCAGAATGTTGTTTCTGGTCTCCATGGACTCAGCAAAAGTTTTACGTGGCATATTCCGAACCTCAAAAAGAGCAAAGAAAACCTGAGTTGGCGGAAAAAAATTATAACATACATTCATGTATGTATGAAAAGGTGCTATAATTTTGCCGCCCAATAATTTATTATTAGCAAGCAGGGAACACCAGGGCCGCAGTCCTGAATTCCGTCCCTTAAATAACGCATTTATGCTGCACTAAAGTGCAGATGCGTCTGGCAGCGCCACCAGGTTATGCCGCTGCCCTGTCATGTGATACATTCACAATAGAGAAAGCATCATGCTTACCGTAAATATAGATACGGCTGGCTGATGCTTTTGTTGTCTTGGACAAGCGATAACTTTCATGATGATTTAAACTGTAAGTAAAACATCAGCAAGTGTGTATCCATGCCATTTCTGAGTCAGCTCTCTGCTGATCTCATCACTGCGAAGGAAATTTCTTTGAGACAGGACTGCCAGGGGCAGTAAGCGTCTCATATCAGAGGCTCATGACCATCAAAGCAGCATCTCTGCCCGGTCACCAGGCGCACGGTAGCGCCCTCTCCCATGCCTGAAAATAAGCGATAACAGCATTTTTTGGTTCACAAGGGGACACATTCAGCCTCTGTTGCATACATCCGTGCATGTATGTTGTATACAGGCCAGTGCTGCTGCCATGGCAGCACGTGGCCTGCGGGCGTTTCCCGTGCAAGACGGGGAACTGGTTCAACTGCGTTCAGGACTAAGAACATAATCAAAGTGCCTATGTTCAGCTCCTGAATATCACAGCTGTTTATCATCAAAGCATAAGGCTGCGCTGCCGGGTACAGCCCTCAATGACAGGCAAAGGCCCTCTACGTGCCTGAGTCCTGCCTGAGGCAAGGCCCCGGTAAGATGCTCAGGCCCCGCAGGCTCAGGGCTCATGAGGGGCAACAGGCCCGGTGGAGTATTAAAACAGTTATCTGAACTGTCGCATGCGTGAGGCCATGAGCTCACAACTGAGGCAGAGTGCCCCACCTGTCAGCCCCTGCTTTTTTGATAAATCACCCATGTACTGTCATGACCATCAGACCGGCTTTCACAAATGGCCCCTGCCCCTGAATGGGATTTGCCCTGTTGTGAATGCGGATCTAAAGATCACGGCCGTAACATTCCACCTCATTTTTTAAGGATTATCAGGTATGTTCCTGTCAAAGGTTAATAAAAAGCATCTTTTGCCAAGTGCACTGGCACTGGCCATTATGCTCACAGGATGTGGTGAAGCCCAGAAAGCAGGAGGTCCTCAGAGTCTTCCTGTAGACGTTTTTGTCGTCAAGACCATGGAAGTTCCTGTCGTCTCCAATCTGACCGGTCGTGTCAGCGCCACCCGTCGCGCCGAAGTACGCCCTCAGGTTTCAGGTATTATCCAGAAGCGTCTTTTCGTTGAAGGCTCTACTGTAAACAAGGGTGATCAGCTCTATCAGATTGATCCGGCTATTTATGAGGCCCAGGTTAACAGCGCACAGGCCAACCTCAAGAGCGCCCAGGCCAGCCTGTATACAGTCAAGTTAAAGGCTGACCGTTACCGTCAGCTCCTGCAGCAAAAGGCCGTGAGCAAGCAGGACTATGATGATGCTCAGGCTGCCTATCTGCAGGCCGATGCTGCAGTTAAGGCTGCTGAGGCTGCCGTTGAAACTGCCAACATCAATCTTGCCTATACCAAGGTATATGCCCCTATCTCCGGTCGTATTTCCAAGTCCAACTTTACTGAAGGTGCTCTGGTAAACGCCCAGCAGACCAACCCTCTGACCATCATTCAGCAGCTTGATCCCATGTACGTTGACCTCGGTCAGACTGTAGAGGATCACATGGCTCTGCGTCAGGCCATGGCATCAGGCGTATTCAAGAACGCCGACGGCAAGGCTCCTGTTGATATCTACTTTTCCAATGGCACCAAGTACGCTCACCAGGGCCAGCTTGAGTTCTCAGACGTAACCGTTGATGAGACCACCGGCATGGTTAACCTGCGCGCTATTGTTCCTAACCCTGACCGTCAGCTGCTGCCAGGCATGTTCCTGCGTGGCGACCTGCACGAGGGTACCCTGCCAAATGCTATTGTAGTCCGTCAGGATGCCGTGATCCGTGAGGCCGGTGGTCTGAGCTACGTTTACATCATCGATGACAAGGGTCTGGCTCAGCGTTCCATCGTCAAGATCGGTACCGAGTATGAGGGTTACTTCGTTATCACCTCCGGTCTTAAGGTAGGTGACAGAGTAATCAGCTCCAATCTGCAGAAGATTCGCTCCGGCGCCCCTGTAAGCGAGGTTAAGGCCGAGCAGAAGCCTGCTGAAGGTGAGGCTGCTGCCCCAGCCAAGGCCGGCTAAGCACGTACTGGACAATACATTCAGATCTGAAGGGGGCGACATCAGCTGATGCAGCCGTGGCCATAAGCCACATGACCTGCAGATCTGGGAGAACATAATCTTTATGGCACGTTTCTTTATCAATCGCCCAATCTTTGCGTGGGTTATTGCTATTGTGATCATGCTGGCCGGTCTCGTATCCGTATTTACTCTGCCGGTATCACAATATCCAACTATTGCTCCGCCTGCCGTATCCATCCGCGCTTCCTACCCAGGTGCTGACGCCAGCACTGTAGAGCGTTCGGTTACCCAGGTAATTGAGCAGAACATGACAGGCCTGGATGGCTACATGTACATGTCAGCATCTTCTGACTCTTATGGTAATTCCTCCATTACCATTACCTTTGAGCCAGGTACCGATGCTGATATTGCTCAGGTTCAGGTACAGAACAAACTCCAGCAGACTCAGTCTCAGCTGCCTTCTGTAGTACAGCAAAACGGTGTGAATGTATCCAAGTCCACAGACGCCTTCCTTATGGTTGTGGGTCTTAGCACCAAAGATGCCGAGCACACCAGTACCGACCTTGCTGACTATATTTACGCCAATATCCGCGAGCCTCTGGCCCGTGTACAGGGTGTAGGTGATCTGCAGGTGTTCGGCTCCGAGTTCTCCATGCGTATCTGGCTGGACCCTGAAAAGCTCAACAATCTGGCTGTTACAGTAGCTGAAGTAAGCAATGCCATCAAACAGCAGAACGCCCAGGTAACCTATGGTTCCCTCGGTGGTACCCCAGCTGTTCCTGGCCAGCAGTACTCCTACACCATCACCGGTCAGAAGCGTCTTGAGAGCGTCAAGCAGTTTGAAAACATCCTGCTGCGCGTTAACACCGACGGCACCATGGTTCGCCTCAAGGACGTAGCCCGCATTGAGCTGGGTTCTGAAAGCTACCAGATTAATGCTACCTACAATGGTCAGGTATCCACAGGTATTGCTATCCGTCTGGCTGCCGGTGCCAACGCTCTGGATACTGCCACCCGCGTTAAGGCTCTGATGGTTGAACTCTCCGAGTACTTCCCTGACTGGATTCAGCTTCATTACCCTTACGACACTACCGAATTCATTAAGGTATCCATTACTGAAGTATTTCATACTCTGATTGAAGCAGTGGTTCTGGTGGTACTCATCATGTACCTCTTCCTGCAGAACTTCCGCGCTACCTTAATTCCGTCCATTACCGTTCCTGTAGTACTGCTGGGCACCTTTGCCATCATGGCCGTACTGGGCTTCTCCATAAATACACTGACCATGTTCGGTATCGTACTGGCCATCGGTCTGCTCGTTGACGACGCCATTGTGGTGGTAGAAAACGTAGAACGTATCATGGAGGAGGAAAATCTTCCTGCCCGTCATGCCACCATCAAGTCCATGGATCAGATTACCGGCGCTCTTATCGGTATCGCCCTGGTGCTGTCAGCCGTATTTATTCCTATGGCTTTCTTCGGTGGCTCTACCGGTGTTATTTACCGCCAGTTCTCCATCACTATCGTATCTTCCATGGTGCTGTCCGTACTGGTAGCTCTGATTCTGACCCCTGCTCTTTGTGCCACCATGCTGCAGTCCAAGGAAGAGCGTGAAGCTGTTCCTGACAACAAGCTGCTGGCAAAGACCCATGCGCTCACTCAGCCCCTTTTAAAGCCTGTAGAGAAGTTCTTTGAGTGGTTCAACCGCGCTTTTGATACCTTTACCCACTCCTATCAGAAGCACGTAAGCAAGGTAGTTCACCAGCTCAAGCGTCAGGTTGTAGCCTACCTGATCATCTGTGGCGCTCTGGTTTTCTGTTTCCTGCGCATTCCTTCATCTTTCCTGCCAAACGAAGATCAGGGTGTGCTGATGGCCATGGTTAACCTGCCTGCCGGCTCTACTGTAGAGAAGACAACCGGCACTCTGAACAAGATGATTGCCTACTTCAACGCAGCCGAGTCCGAGAATATCGAATCCATCATGGCTATTACCGGCTTCTCTTTCTCCGGTTCCGGCCAGAACGCCGGCATGGCATTCATCAAGCTGCACGACTGGTCCTTAAGACAGCGTTCAGATCAGCATGCTGACGCCATTGTTCAGCGCTCCTACATGCCTTTAATGGGCATTCGTGAGGGTCTTGCCTTTGCCTTCAACCTGCCAGCCATTCCTGAGCTGGGCGTAGCTTCCGGCTTCGACCTCTACCTGCAGGATAACGGCGGTGCCGGTCACGAAGCTCTGACAAAGATGCGTCAGGAGTATATCTACGCTGCCCAGCAGTCCAGTCTGCTTATGCAGGTACGTGCCAACGGTCAGGACGATACTCCTCAGTTCAAGCTGAGCATCGACTATGAAAAGGCCCTGGCTCTGGGTCTGTCCGTAAACGACATCAACACTACTCTGTCTACTGCATGGGGTTCTGCCTATGTCGACAACTTCATGGAGAGATCCCGAGTAAAGAAGGTGTTCCTGCAGGCCGAGGCCGATGCCCGTATGAACGAGCTTGACCTCAACAAGTGGTATGTACGTAACAACCAGGGTCAGATGGTACCTTGCTCTGCATTTATCACCACCTCATGGGATTACGGTTCACCACGTCTTGAGCGTTTCAACGGTGTAGGCGCCATGAACATCCAGGGTGCTCCAGCTCCTGGCGTATCCTCAGGTGAGGCCATGGCTGAAATGGAGCGCATTGCCAGGGAAATCCTGCCAGCCGGCTACGGTATTTCCTGGGCCGGTACCTCCTTCCAGGAGCGTCTGTCCGGTTCTCAGGCTCCACTGCTCTATGCTGTATCCCTGCTGATCGTATTCCTGTCACTGGCTGCTCTGTATGAGTCCTGGTCCATTCCTTTTGCGGTAATGCTGGTTGTGCCTCTGGGCATTATCGGTGCCGTGCTGGCCGCTCTCATTACTCAGTACCTGCCGGTACAGACAGTACTGTCCAATGACGTGTACTTCCAGGTAGGTCTGCTCACGACAGTAGGTCTGTCAGCCAAGAACGCCATTCTGATCGTAGAGTTCGCCAAGGAGCTTTACGACAAGGGTTCCCGTCTGTCAGATGCCGTTATTGAGGCTGCACGTATCCGTCTGCGCCCAATTCTCATGACCTCCGCCGCTTTCGTGCTGGGTGTTCTGCCACTGGCAGCTTCCTCCGGTGCCGGTGCTGCAGGTCGAAATGAAATTGGTATCTGCGTAATCGGCGGCATGCTGTCAGCTACCATTCTGGCCATTTTCTTCGTGCCTGTATTCTTCGTGCTGGTAATGCGTTACTTCACCAAGTACATCCCGGCCGATCAGAAGAAGAAGATGGCCGAGGCAGAGGAAATCCGCATCAGGGAGCGCCAGCAGCGCGCACTTGAGGCAAAGAAGGGTCTCCCACCTCAGTAATCACAAGATACCTGATAATCAGGGACAGGCACTTGGTCCCTGACTCATGTAACTCAAGCGCAGCTCCGGCTGCGCTTTTTTTGTCCCCAAAATCCCCAGCCGTCTGCCAGTCTGACAGCCAGCGGGACGCCCGCCAGCCAGCCCGCATGCCAGGCTGGCCGCATGCGCAGGGCCTGCGCAGCGCTGCTGGCTGCCGCTGCGCCGTCGCGTGGCCCGTGGCACTGCCCTGGCGTGCTGTGGGTTCAAACGTAGTAAGCGCTCCACAGGGGGCCCCAAAAATATGGCGCGTGCACCTGACTGGCCCTTTTAACTGACATAAGCGCTGTATACCGGCTGTTGCTGCTAACGTAGCAGGCAGGCATTACTTGTAAGCATGGTGCCTGACGTTCCCGAAGTGACGGCCCGCGAGGGCAGTGCCTGATACAGACAGACACCAATACAGGGTCTGTTTATACGATTGCGACATGTTGTTGTATGACAAAGATTGTCACTGCAAGGCTGCTTCAGTGGGTTATGCTTAACAGCAACAATGTTTCTTACATCACCTGGACAGCGCACCTGCGAACACATATGCGGGAACTGCAGCGTCTGTTACGGGTACAGGAGTTATCAATGGCCGGCTTAAGTGTTAACGAAAGTTTATTTGTCATCGACATGGACGATACCTCTCCAAGCATCCTGCCTGTAGGCGAGATTCTGCCAGACGGTATCAAGATCGGTGTTGATCGCGATCGCGGTGAGCAATTTGCTTTCTACGTAAGCGAGGATGGCCGCTGGGATATTCTGGCTGCCCGTCCAGTACTGGCCGAGCGCTGGGTAGCTGAGGGCTATCTGCCAAAGAGAGCTTTGCAGATTCACATAGATGAGACCGGCGAGATCGACTGCTACCTGCTCATCAGTCCAAGCTCCCACATTCTGCTGCGCATGACTGATGCCCGTGTCTACAGCAGCCGTTACTATGCCCACCTGGTAGCTACCACTATCTGGAGCTCCCGCAACAAGGATCACGACATCAACCTGCGTGACGGTATCCTGTGCGAACTGTATGGCGTAGTACTCCCTACCTACACCAGGACTCCAAAGTTTGCCGATATCACTCTGCTCAACAACGCTCTGCGGGGTCAGTATGCTGAAGAAGATCTGCGCCGTCCTTCTGACTTCAGCGATGGCAATGGCGGTCTGAGCCGCATGACCTTCAACGAGAGCCTCAGGAAGGTTGAGATGGAGCCTGATACCATTGAGCCTTACTTCCACACTGGTGAGCTGGTTGATGACTTTGTTCAGATGGCCCCGGGCTCATTTATTACCGGCCCTCTGGAGCTGCGTAAGGAATACCAGATTTTTGCCACCGACTCTGACGTAGTTCTGCTGGCCATGTCTGCAAAGTGGGCCGAAGAGCTCATCGAGCGCAAGCTGCTGCTCAACATGGACCTCAAGAATGTTCAGCTGGGTCGTGAAATGATCAAGGTTATGGCCCTCTCACGCCGTCAGGCTCTTGAAGCCTTTGACAACCGTCACTTCGGTGTTACCCAGCAGGATGTCTACGACATCGCTCTTGCTCTGTACCGCGCCCGCAGAAAGATGCCAGAGGCCTCTTTCAAGGATGCCCTGTATGTTCACTCCCTTGGCCTTGTACTGCCAGTGCGCTTTGAGGGTGGCGACCGTGGCGAGGACGTACAGCTGCTGCGTGAAGTTATCACCACCGGTCCATTCGCTCAGGGCCCATTCCTCACTGACGTACTGACCACAGCCATCGCCATAGTCAACTCCAACTAAGTGAAGGCAACAGCAAAATCATCAGGTCTCCCGATCCATCGGACCCCGGATCGGGCACCGGCCAATCAGAGCGCCGCAAGGCGCTCATTTTGTATGTAGCCTCCCCTGCCTGTGCGCCGGCCTGTGCTCCTGCCAGGCCCCGTCGGATGCCCGGTCTCCGACGGGGCCCACCGGCCTGCCAGTCTGGGCACCATGGCCCCGGTATGGTCCAGGCCTTTGCACCAGCGTCTGGGCGACAGCCCGATGGGCGCGCCAGTCAGGGAATGGCTGTGCCTGCATACACTGACATGTATCTATGCAAAAGACTGCAAAAAAAAGCCAGGTCCACGAATTTCATTACAGGCAATTTTCAGATCAGAAAGTACTGTGAGCTGATATAATCCCAAAGCTCAACAGCCGCTGCACACAGCTGAAAACATGCTGTTTAAGGCTGTGCCAGCCAGAGAAAAAGCGCTGAAAAACGGCCTGTCCATGCCCTGCAGATACAGGTAATCCGCCCACGGAAACCTGATAATCATTTGCAGCTCTCTGACCAGTGATTGATTTTTCGTACAATTGTATCTTGTCAAACGTACTGTTGAAGTACGCCTGGTAACAGAGATTTCTGCGCTGTTCCGGCTTTTTTGCCGGTCATCTGCAGATGGAAAACATAAAACCTGAATATTTCCGGTCAATGATTTCCCCCCACCTGCCCTAAGTCTCATGGTAATGAGGCAACGACCTTTGACTCAAGAAGGGTTGGGCATAACATCCGGCATCAGCATGCACTTTGAGGGCTCAAAAGAGCTGACAACAGCATTTAGCTGTCGGGCTTAAACAGAAAAGAACAACTCTGCCATTAAGTCTGATGGTTCTGATGACTATGCCCGGATGTATTGAGCACCATAGATTGACTTGTCCTGCTTTCATGGACCGCGCCACCCGTAAAGGGTATGAGCTGCACCCTCTCATTGCCGGACTGTTAAGCGCCTGAGTGATTCAGCGCGCCCTGCTCTAATTAATTTGACCTCCTTTCATATACCTGAAAGAAGGCAGTCCAGAGGGCTGCCCCTGCCAGACAGGCAGGCAGCAGCCATGGCTGAGTCTGCAGTGTGCAGACTTATTAATTGTTTAGCCGTCTTAAGCTAATCTGGATCTTTTCCTGACGGGAACCTCTGCGTAAGGAGCGCAGAGCTGAAGTTATGCTGTGTTACAAGACCACTGACCTCAGATCCCACGGAGGCATGATAAAACGGCCCCGGAAAATCCAGTTCACCGGCACTGCAGTGCTGATGAATGACCAGTCTGATCGATGGCTCTGTTATTGAAGGCAATTTTGGTATGAAGAAAATAGGTTTATTCTACGGAACCTACACTGGCACCACCGGCAACGTTGCCAAGCGCATTGCACAGGAGCTTGGTGAAGAGTATGTTGATCTGCACAATATCAACAGCGATGGTGCAATGATGGATCAGTATGACTACCTCATCATCGGTACCTCCACATGGAGCATTGGTGAGCTTCAGGAAGACTGGGACGCATTCATGCCACAGCTGGAAAACATGAAGTTTGCAGGCAAGATTGTTGCTCTCTTCGGTACAGGCGATCAGATTGCCTACCCTGACACCTTCCTTGACGGTATGGGTATGCTCTACGAGACCTTCCAGTTCCGTGATGCCAAGTTTGTAGGCTTCTGGCCAACCAGCGGCTACGATTTCACCAGCCCGCTGCCATTATTCAACCACGACAACTTCGTAGGTCTGGCCATTGACGAGGATAATCAGCCTGAGCTCACCGACGAGCGCATCAGAGAGTGGTGCAAGCTGATTCGTCCAGCTTTCGGCCTGTAGTAATTATCCCAGGATAATTCCAGAGCCCCGGCAAAATGCCAAAGCCCCCTTAAGACGCGATCTTAAGGGGGCATTTTTTTACCTGCAGCAAAGCAACCGTCCGCAGACCATACACAGATCAGCAAGACCCTGCCCTGATCTGCAGACAACTGACCAGGCTGCACACCAGGCACCTTTGTGCAGACCACGGTCCCAGTCGCCCCATCGCCCAGGCGCTGACCGTGCCCGGCACGGCCCTGCCTGTGTCCAGGCGGACGACGACTCGAGCTGGGACCAGGACGCAGTCCAGGGGCGGAGATGTCCGGTGATGCCAGGTTCAGATTATGAGGGCTGGGATTTGTAGATGAGGTTAGAGATGGGGATGGGATAGGGATAGGGATAGGGATAGGGATGGGATTAGGTATGTTGGGGGAAATTTTGGTGATCTGGGGATGCAGGGGCTATGATAAAGCTGATATCTATCGAATTTAGCGGTATGTTTTCAATTCTGACTAGATACATCACGCAGAAATAAAAAAACCATCTTACGATGGCTGTTTTATCTTAAATGGTGCGAAAGGAGGGACTCGAACCCTCACACCTCGCGGTACTAACACCTGAAGCTAGCGCGTCTACCAATTCCGCCACTTTCGCATTTAAGTTTTTCTGCTTGATGGTGACCCCGATGAGATTCGAACTCATGACCGTCAGCTTCGGAAACTGATACTCTATCCAACTGAGCTACGGGGTCATGCGTCTATCGAGCTGTTATCAAGCTTTGTGACTGTTCAGATTAAGCTTTGCAGCTTTTTCAGGGAGGTCACCGTCCCTTGGTGTGCGCATATAATACTGTTAATTAATGACCTTGGCAAGCGCTGATCAAAAAAAATTTAAAATTTTCTGAGCATACCCTTAACACTCCCACTCAACAGGCAGTATTTTTTCAGGAAAACCACCGGTAAAAAGCTGATTTATATGCCTCTTTTCTTCACGACAGCCCGCATAGGGGCGTCATTTTAATAAAAATTAACGTTTGCTGACGATCGCGGTCAGAAAGTTTGTTTTTAGTGCCATAATTGTCGGGCTAAATTATGATGTTTTCCTTTATTTATCGGAAAAATCATCCGGACTGCCTCTGATGGTCACCGCCGCCTGAAAGCAAAAGAAGATTTTTTGCACTATTTTGGTGAAACTTTCCATCAAAAGTCCGATTTCCTGATGGAAATAAGATGGAGCCGTATGCGACAGCTCATTTTTGTCCAACGAAAACTCCCGAACAGATTTTTCCCGAAGTAATTTGAGTACAAATAATGACCAACCTTTCCTCTGACTTTCTTAAGCTCTCCCCTGATGTTCAACAGGAACAGCTCGAGCGATTCAAGGGCGTATGTGCCCTTTACGGCTATGAAGGTTTCTTCCGTCTGCAGAACTCACATGTAGTCGTGATAGGCAATGGAGGTGTAGGTTCCTGGATAGCCGAGTCCCTTACCCGTACCGGTGTAGGCTCCATTACCCTTATCGACTTTGACAATATTGAGCTGTCCAACTCCAACCGCCAGCTGCATACCCTGAGCTCCACCATTGGCCAGGGCAAGTCTGAAACTCTGGGCCGTCGTCTGACCGATATCAATCCTTATCTCAAGCTCAAGGTCATGCAGGTCCTCATTAACCGCCATAATGTAGGAGATGTGATTGCCGAGGCTGTCAAAGTTGCCCCTGAGGTATTAAAGAACCTGCCACGCCCTGAGCTAAGAGATCTGCCTGATCCTCACGTACTGGCTGCCAACAAATACCGCCAGTGCACCGGTGCTGTTGATGCAGCTGATGCCATTACCCCTGAGCTGCCTCCTAATATCTTTGTAGCCGAGGCCATTGATGACCTCTTTGCCAAGGCCAGCACCGTAGACTATCTGCACCGCGCCCGTATTCCTGTAGTCTCATCAGGCGGTGCCGGAGGCCGTATTGATCCGTCACGCGTACGCATTGCCGATATCACCGAGGCCCGTGGTGACCAGCTTATCAAGCGTCTGCGTACCGAGCTGCGCCGCAATTATGGCTATCCTAAGGGCCTTGATGAAAACGCCCAGCCGCGCACTCCGCAAAAGAACCGCCGTATGCATAAGAAAGCTGATGAGCGCTTCAATATTCTGTGCTCATTTTCAGATGAAAAGCCGATGCGCGCGGCTGATCGCATGAATACTGATGTCTCCCCGGAGGCATGGGGCATTGTCAATCCGCCTAAACTGCCGGGATTTGGTGCATCCAACACTGTTACTGCTACAGCTGGATTACTGCTGGCATCCGTTATAATAAGATGGATTGTGGGTACCAGAATCTCACAGTAGCTTTGTGCAGGCATCAGGAAAAATCATGTACCGTGGCCCTGCGCGGGCCTGTCATTATTAATGGGCACGGCCCTGAAAGTATGTCCTGAGGCGGGCAGCACCAGCTGCCGGCCTCAGGACATACGGCTGTTATCTGCGCCTGTTTTTCCAGGCATTAACAGCAGGCACATGGCGGTATCAGCAATATCTGTGACCCGACTGATACATATTTTTCCCGTCCTCAAAGACACGGCCCTGCTGCTGTATGCACATATATAAGCAGAGCTCCGGAGCACAATACCGGTTTATCACACGAAGGAAATGGTTATGGCCAAGCCACATAAGAATCCCTCTGACAAAGAGCTTTCCGCAGAATCCATGGAGGATATCAACTCCATTTCCGAGGCTGACTTTGCCGGCATTACCTCTTTGAGTGCCACTCCCGATCAGATTGCCCAGCTGCGCGCCAACCGCAACAATGGCCAGCCAGGTGCTGCTCCATGGAACAGCTCCCTGCCACCTCTGAGCAACCCTCTGGGCTCCATGAGTATTGATCCTCTCAATATTGCTCCCCTTGATAATCTTGAGGGAGCTCAGGGCTTTGCCCAGCAGAAATCAAGAAATCCCGGCCCTCCACGCCAGGTGGCAATTGAGCTGCCTCCTGAGGTTCTTATGGCCGAGCAGCAGTTTGCCTCATCACGCAATGCCGAGCGTAACGGCTTTAATGGCCAGGGCAGCATGAATGGCGGCATGGGCGGCACCATGGGCAGCGCCATGGGCAGCATGAACAGCGGCATGGGCAGTGGCATGGGCGGCATGCCTCAGGACGCCTTTGGCGCTGCTGGCATGCCAGCCCATATGCCGGGCAATATGCAGGGCATGCCGGGGGCCGACATGGGTGCCCGTCAGGTCATGCAGGGTCAGTCCATGGGCATGCCTGGTCAGCCTGTGGGCGCAGCCCCGGGCAGTTTACCGGGCATGGAAGGCCAGCCTGACTTTTTCAGCTCCTCTGCCGGTATCGACAGCAGTGGCCTGCCTCCTTTTGCCCGTCAGTCCATGCAAAATGACATGGCTTCCCAGGGCGCCTTTAATCCTTTTGGCCAGCCAGACAATCAGGGCATGATGCAACAGCCGGGCATGGGTATGCCCCAGGGCATGTCATCCCAGCCAGTGTCACAGGGCATGCCTGGCTTTGGCTCCATGGGCTCACAGGCTCAGGGCATGGTTCCTGACATGGGCATGCACCAGGGCATGATGTCTCAGAACAGCAATCAGAACATGCAGGGCCTTATCTCTGATCAGAATATGTATCAGGGCATTGGGCAGCAAGGAATGAATCCTCCAGGCATGGCCCCTGGCGCTATGGGCCAGCCGGGCATGGGCCCTGGCGGCATGGCACCTGGCGGCGCCATGGGTCAGCCGGCCTTTGCCCAGGCAGGCATGGCTCCGGGCGGAATGCGCCAGGATATGATTTCGGCCGTGCAAAATGCCCTGACCGGCGTTCAGAATATGGCCTCCATCAAGCCACCACCTGCAGTTCACCCTCTGCACGCCCCTGACAGTCATCAGGGCGCCAGCCACAGCGCTCCTGGATTTAACACTGACAGCATGAATTCCGCCGGCCAGAATAATGGCTTTGGCAATGGCAGTGCTCCTGGCAGCGCATTTGGCAGTGGCCCTGGCTTTAATCAGCCACCGGGCACAGGCGTGCAGCCATCACCTTTTGGCGATCCTTTCTCTGATCCTGCCTTTATTGCAGCTCAGAGCATTCGTCCTGCTTTCTATGGCGATGAGCCCGAGCGCAACAGCTCTCCTGGCCGCAGCCAGTCCCGTGACAGCCGTTCCGACGATGCACCTGCCTACATCACCCCAGGCGTAAAGGCAGCTGCCCGTCGTAATGGCCGCATGGAAAATGACAGTGACGAGGAAGGCCGTCTCATACCTTCACCTTATATTGCTGACCGCGATGAGATTGAGCGTCGCACCCGTGAGATTTACGGCAATGACAATGAAGGTGACTCACCATCTGCTCCGGTAAGCAGCGATGATGGTGAAGTTCACACCAATATCTTTGTCTCTGAGCCTGGCAAAAAGGCTCCTATTGTGCCTTCTTTCCTTGCCCGTCAGATGCGTCAGCGTGAGCAGATGCAGGCAGGCCCGGGCGGTCCGGCCGCTGGTGGCGCAGCTGGTGGTGCAGCTGCAGGTCATGCCGGTGGCAGCGCACTGTCTGGCAATATTCCTCCAAGCACCGAGCACACCAACATCATTGAGCACACCGGCCCTGCCGTAAGTGCCGAAAGCGACTATCCTCTGCTCAACCCTAAGGCTCCGTCTACCCTGATCAACGGCTTTGCCTATGACTTCAAGGGCAAGAGCCAGGATGAGGTACGCTCAGGCCTTGATGAAATTATTTCTGCTACCCCGCCACTCCCTGCTGACCATGTGCAGCAAAATGGCGGCTCAATTCTGGCAGCGGACATGGCTCAGGGCAGTCAGTATGACCGTGCTCTGCGCGCCTACAGAGACAAGAGCCAGGTAAGTACCCTTATTATGGGCAACCAGCCGTCTCGTAATGCTCCATGCCCTGGCGGCAGCGGTAATATCACCACCGTGATTTCCCATGGCACTGTAACTCCGCCACCGGGCACCCTGACCGCTCAGCCGCTGCAGCACAAGTCCACTACTCCGCTTACTGCCCTGATGTCATCAGGCGCCAAGCAGAGCAAGACCATCTTAAGTGACGCAGCCGGCCGCGTAATGACCGACAACTACGGTCGCATTACCCGCAAGATTAATCACGATAATACTGAGACCAATCACTCAGTACGTATTTCTGCCATCGACTTCTCTTTCAAGAGCCGTCCGGGCAGTGACCGCTCAGCCGAGAACCAGAACACAGCTGCAGGTTCAGGTGCCGCCGCTACTCCGGCCGCAGGCTCCATCAACTTCAGCGATCTGCCAAGCGCCCAGCCTAAGATGACCTCCCATGAGGATCAGGACGATATCCTAATTGGATCCCTGGGTGGCCCGACTTCAGTTGACCTGTCATCATTCAACTCATCTGACCTGGGCAACCAGGCTGCCGGCAGCGGCAGCGCCTCTGATGGCCAGTCTGCTCTTAGCATTCTGAGCACCCTGGCCTCAGGCAAGGACAAGGCCGATGCCGGTAAGGCAACTGATGCTGCTGGCAGTGCAGGTGCTGCCGGTGCAGGTGCATCTGCAGGCACACGTACTTCAAAGGATACAGGCTTCAAACTGGTAGATGAGAACAGTCCTGCTTCAGCAGGCCACATGCCTTACTCCAGTCTCTTTGACAGTCCTGATGCCTTTGGCGGCAGTGGCAGCCCACGCCGTGTCCGTCCGGATTTCTTTACTCAGGAAGAGCCTGAGATTGTCAAAATCAATCCTCTTGAGGAGAACTCCAAGGCTACCTCCAGGGTGGATACCTTAAGTGGCGATATCGAGCTGCCTGAGCTTACTGACAAGCGCGATCTCAAGGGCTTTGACGGCATGACCGAGCTTGCTGATCTGGGCAAGGCTCTGCGCAATATTGCAGATTCTCTTAACAGCCACACCAGCAGCCGTCTGAATTTCAATCCTCTGAGCAGCCCTTCAGCTGCTGACTCAGCAGCTGCCGGCAAGACTGCAGGCAAGGACATTCTTTCTGCCCCGGCTGGCAGTGAAATACTGGGCAGCAACATTTTGGGTGGCTTAAGCCCTAAGACAGTGGAGATTGATCCTCCAGGCGTTACCGTTCCAGCAGCCACACCTGCTGCTGATCCGGCCGTTGCATCTGCTGCAGCCCCGGCTGCAGCTGCTCAGGCCGATCCGGCCCAGGAGGCTGCCGCAAAGGACAGTCAGGCTGCCAGCCCGGCAGCCCCGGCTGCTCAGGCCGTGCCTGCTGCCCCGGCTGCGCCTGCCGCACCGGCTGGCGCCACTGCAGCTGAGACTGTCAGTGCCGTGATGGGTGGAGCCCCTGTTGATCCTAATGATGCATTCTCCAATCTCATGGCCACAGCTGATGCTGTCTTTGGCGCCTCCATGGGAGCTCCGGCTCCGGTAAGCGCCATTCAGCCTGCCCCTGTGCCAGCTGCAGTGCCAGCTGCCGTGCCGGCGGCTCCATCCGTGACTGGTGCAGCTGCGCCGGCAGCAGCTGCACCTGTGGCCGCAGCCCCGGCCCTGACCGGTCCATGGGCTGCCTATCTGATGCGCTGCCGCAGCATGCTAAATCAGTGTCAGTACCTTGCTCAGTCCGGTATGAGCTACTCAGTATTTGAGCAGCACAATATCGGCTTTGATCCTTTCTGTACCATTCAGGATCCGGCTGTGCCTGGTGCACCTTGTTCCACCTGGCAGGCTCTGACCATTCCTCTTGGCAATGACGGCTATGTTGTTTATAACAGCACAGCCATTTTTGGCTGCACCAATGGCGAGCCTGAGCGCCGCTACATGGGCACTCCGAGCTGCCTGAACCTGGAGCTTCTGAGCACCGGTACAGCTGCTGATACTCCTCTGTTTATCTGCAGCAATGAGCTTGATGCCCTGGCTCTTGAGAGCCTTGGCTGTAAGGCCATGTCAGCAGGTCTGCCTTATCAGGTAATGAGCGTGCTGACCACTCTGCAGCAGCTAAGCGCCAGCCGTGACATGCGCACTGTGCTTTGTGGCCCTGTTTATATCTGTATTCCTGCAGATAATCCAAACTGGGCACCGGCTCACAGTGCTCTTCTTTCTGCCTTTGGCGCTCTGGGCATTGAGGCTCAGGCCCTTGATCTGCGCTCTGGCTGCCCAACAGTCAATCAGTGCCTGATCTTCAACCGCATGCAGTTTGCCGCCTCTGTAGGTCAGGTGCTCTCTCTTGCAAAGCAGAACGCCCTGATGAAACAGGCTCAGGCAGCCGCTCCACAGGGCCTTGCACAGGGCGCTGCAGCCACTGCAGCCCCTGTTCAGGCTGCGCCTGCTGCTGTTGCTGCCCCGGCAGCTGCGTCAGCAGCGGCTGTTGCAGAAACGGCTGTGGCCGCCGGTGGTGCTGGTGGTGCCGCAGGCGCCATTGGCGACGCTCCTGTACACAGTGCAGCTCAGGCAGCCACCCAGGGGCTTATCATGTCCCTTGAAAATCTGGCCCGTATGGAACTGATTCCGGCTCTGTACAGTCTTAGCTGTGACTCTGAGGATCTGAGCAATCTGGTGATGGCCTCGCTGTTTGAAAACAGATTCAGCCCGCTTATCTACACTGGCAATATGCAGCAGTGGCAGCAGCTGAGCTCCATCTTAAGCTCCAGCCATGATCTGGTACGTGCTGCCCCGTCAGATCCATACTTCCAGGTAAATGGCTATCGAGCCCGTTTTGTAGAGCTTCCTGAAGAGACTGACGCTGCCTCGGTAACAGCTTTACTTACCTCGGCATTAAGCCACTGTCAGGCCTCAGGCTGCTCTTCGGCTCTGCTCATTGACACAGGCGATATGGACAATGAAACAGCTGCAGCCCTGGCTCCGGTACTGGCCCGTCTGGCCCGTGAGTTTAATGTTCCGGTCATGGCCTGGTGCTCCCCTGAGCAGGACAGCTGCTTTAAGGGTCTTACCCACCAGAGCATTACCATGGAGCAGCCAGGCCCGGCCCAGATTACCTTTACTGCCCATGACAGCACCGGCGCAGTTCATACCTTCTCAGCCGGAGGCTAAAGCACTGCCCATGGCAGTGCTCTCATAGCGCAGGAAAAAGGCATTGCTCAGCAATGCCTTTTTCTTTGGCTGCAGCAAGAGCGGTACTGAGGGCCGTCCGTGCAGCACTGTGCCACGGTCATGGGCCAGAGGCTCATGGCGTGGCACTGTGCTCGTAAAGCTGATATTATCCGTGTTCCCTTACACCCTGACTTTGCCCCGGAGGCTTGATGAAACTTAATGCTGCACAACAGGAAGCCGTTGAGTACACAGATGGTCCCTGTCTGGTTCTGGCCGGCGCAGGCTCGGGCAAAACCCGTGTAATCATTACCAAGATTAACTATCTCATCAAAAACAGCCTTGCCAGGCCTTCTGAAATTCTGGCCGTGACCTTTACCAACAAGGCGGCCAAGGAAATGCGTGACCGTATTGCCCGTGAGGTTTCTGATGATGTGGCCAAACAGCTGACCATCAGCACCTTCCACTCTCTGGGCCGCATGATTCTCAAGGAGCAGGCAAAGCAGCTGCGCCTGAGCCGCAATTTTTCCATCTTTGACAATGACGATACCTTCAAGATCATCAAGCAGATCATTACCAATGACTATCCCATGCTCAAAGATGCTAACAATCACACCTATATTGAGGATATCTGCCATCGCATTTCCATGTGGAAAGGCGAGCTCACCACTCCCAAGGGCCTGAGCAAAAGAGCCGATGTTGACAGCATTACTCAGGGTATTTATCAGAAATACACTGACTATCTGCGCGCCTGTAATGCCGTAGACTTTGATGATCTGATCTTCATTCCTACCCGTCTGTTGCTGCTGCGTGAGGAGATACGTAATGCCTATCAGGACCGCTTCCGCTACATTCTGGTAGATGAGTATCAGGACACTAACCATACCCAGTATGTGCTGCTGATGTGTCTGGTGGCCGAAAACCAGCGCTTTACCGTAGTAGGTGATGATGATCAGTCCATTTACTCATGGCGCGGTGCCCGTCCGGAAAACATTCAGAAGCTCACTCAGGACTTCCCTGAGCTCAAGGTAATCAAACTCGAGCAGAACTACCGTTCCACCTCCCGCATTCTGCGCTGTGCCAACAGCATCATTGCCAACAATCCTCATATCTTTGAAAAGACACTGTACTCAGGCCTCAAAGAGGGTGACATGATCAATGTGGTCACCTGTGCCGATGGCGATGCTGCCTGTGAGTACATTGCCTCTGAGATCATGGGCCAGCACTTTGATCAGAAAAACTCCTGGTCGCACTATGCCGTTCTCTACCGCTCCAATGCCCAGGCCCGCGATATGGAAAAGGCCTTGCTCAGCTCCCATATTCCCTGCCGCATTACCGGTGATACCTCATTTTTCTCCCGTGCCGAGGTCAAGGACGTCATGTCATGGTGCCGCCTGCTGACCAACCCGCGTGATGATGCCGCCCTGCTGCGTATCATCAATATCCCTCACCGTGGCATTGGAGCTCAGACCATCAAGGTCATGACTGAGCTCAGTCACAAGTTCAACCGCTGCCTGTGGGACTGTGCCTGCTCTACGGAGATTAAAAATCTGCTCAATCCGTCCCAGTATGAGGCTCTGATTGGCTTTTTAGGCCTGCTGGTAGGTATCAGAAACAAATTGCTCAGCCGCCAGGATCTGGAGGTCAGTCAGAAACTGCTTGAGATGATTAATTACGAGCAGTATCTGCGTACTGACAGCTCTGAGGCTGCCTTTGAGTGGCGTCTTAAGAATGTGCAGACCCTGATGAGCTGGATTGAGGATCTGGTCAAAGGTGAGCGTGATGATCCGGTGAGCTTTGCCGACGCCATTGAGCGCCTTGGCATGCGTGAGCTGATGGAAAAGAAGCCTGATGAAGAAGAGCAGAATGCAGTGAATATGATGACGCTGCATGCTGCCAAGGGCCTTGAGTTCCCTAATGTCTTCATACTGGGCTGGGAGGAGGGCATTTTGCCTCACCGCACTTCTATCGATGAGAACAATATTGAAGAAGAGCGCCGTCTTGCCTACGTGGGCGTAACCCGCGCGCAGACCAGGCTTACCCTGGTCATGGCCCGTCAGCGCAAGTCAGGCCCGAGCCTTGTCGATCAGGAGCCAAGCCGCTTCCTCTCTGAGATGCCTGAGTCGGACCTGCACTTTATTAACAATGAAGTGCAGGTGGAAAAAGCCACCAATGAGCACGGCCTCAACCGCGCCATTGAGGAACTGCTGGGCTCGGCCGGCCTGTCAGGATGAGCCCGGGGCAGAGCCCACAGCCCTGCCATGCCTTGCTGGCCATGGCTGGGCTGTGGGACATGGCCTTGTGGCCTGACCTTATGGCCTGACCTGTAAGGCCCGCTGGCTCAAGCAGCGGGCCTTATCTGTTTTTAATGCAGATGTGATGTTGCCAGGTATGATGTTGTGCAGCTGTCATGAACGGTCTTTTACTCATGACAGCGAACAGACCATGATATTTATGCGCTTTGATATACCCTGTATCCCGCAATGGTGCATGTTGTGAGCGGCTTAACTATTTCTGAGAGCACAGCTTAAGATGGTAGAAAAAAGCGTTATTATTAGGTCTGAAATGATGATCCGGTCATCATCACCACACAATACAAGGAGATGTCATGCTGAAGAACGTCAATCCAACCTCAACCCAGGCATGGAAAGCCCTCACCGAGCACTTCAACCAGACCAGTGGCCGCACCTTAAAGTCTTTATTTGATGCTGATCCAAAGCGCTTTGAGGCTTTTTCCTTAACTGTAGGTAACGGCGACATTGTAGCTGACTATTCCAAGAACCTTATCGATGAGAAGACCCTGTCCTTACTTATCGACCTTGCCAACGAGTGTGGCTTAAAGGAAGACATCGCTGCCATGTTCCGTGGCGACAAGATCAACCGCACTGAAGATCGCAGCGTACTGCACACTGCTCTGCGTAATTTCTCCGGCAAGCCTGTTATGTCAGACGGTGCTGACGTAATGCCTGAGGTTCAGAAAGTTCTGGCCAAGATGAAGGGCTTTTGTGAGCGCGTTATTGGCGGTGAGTGGAAAGGCTATACCGGCAAGACCATTACCGATATCGTCAATATCGGTATCGGCGGCTCCGACCTCGGCCCTTGCATGATTACCGAGGCTCTGACCCCATATCACAATCACCTCAAGACCCACTTTGTATCCAATATTGACGGTACTCACATTGCCGAGACCCTCAAGAAGGTAAATCCTGAGACCACCCTGTTCCTCATTGCCTCCAAGACCTTTACCACTCTGGAGACCATGACCAATGCCCACACCGCCCGTGACTGGTTCTTAAAGCACGCCGGTGACATCAGCCACGTTGCCAAACACTTCGTAGCTCTGTCCACCAATGCCAAGGGTGTTGCCGACTTCGGTATCGATACCGACAACATGTTCGAGTTCTGGGACTGGGTAGGCGGCCGTTACTCCTCCTGGTCAGCCATTGGTATGCCAATCGCTCTGGCCTGCGGCTATGACAATTTCGAGCAGCTCTTAAAGGGCGCCTACGAGATGGACTGCCACTTCCAGGAAGCAGACTTCCGCTCCAACCTGCCAGTATTAATCGCCCTGATTGGCATCTGGTACAACAACTTCTACAAGTACGCCACCGAGGCCATTCTGCCATACGACCAGTACATGTACCGCTTCCCTGCCTACTTCCAGCAGGGCAACATGGAGTCCAACGGCAAGTATGTTGACCGCGACGGCAAGCCTGTTGACTATGAGACCGGTCCAGTTATCTGGGGTGAGCCAGGCACCAACGGCCAGCACGCTTTCTACCAGTTAATCCATCAGGGCACCAAGGTCATTCCATGTGACTTCATTGCCCCTGCCCGTACTCACAATCCACTGGGCGATCACCACGTAAAGCTCCTGTCCAACTTCTTTGCTCAGACCGAGGCTCTGGCCTTTGGCAAGACCAGAGAGCAGGTTGAGCAGGAATTTGCTGCCAAGGGCAAGAGCGCCGAAGAGGTCAAGGACATCGTTCCATTCAAGGTCTTTGAAGGCAACCGTCCTACCAACTCCTTCCTCGTCAAGGAAATTACCCCACGTACCCTGGGTATGCTCATTGCCATGTACGAGCACAAGATCTTCGTTCAGGGCGCTATCTGGAACATCTTCAGCTTCGACCAGTGGGGTGTAGAGCTGGGCAAGCAGCTGGCCATGAAGATCATTCCTGAGCTGGAGAACAATGAGGTTATCACCTCTCACGACAGCTCCACCAATGGCCTTATCAACGCCTACAAGAAGCTCAAGTAAGAACTGATCGTTCCGGTATAACCGGAGATCAAAAAAGCCCGGGGGGAAACCTCCGGGCTTTTTTGTGCCTTACGGACGGACAGCCGCATGGCCGCAGCCGCGCCGCCCTGGCGGCGCCAGGGCCGTCCAGGCCGGGCAGGCCAGAGCCCCGGCTGGCCTGGTGCCGTCCGGGCCCCAGGGACTGGCGGCGCCTGGGCTGGGTCGGGGCCGGGGCTCAGACAAACTTTTTGATGAAGCTTACTGCATGGGCAAGCCACAGGGCGGCGTGCTCGTCGGCATAGGCAAAGCTGTTGTCCGGCTCGACATCGGATGTAGCGGTAGCAAGGCCGTGGATACCATGAGGCAGCACCATCAGCTCGGCTGTGTTGCCGCAACGCCACATGGCCTGAGCATAGTTAAGGGCATTGCGCACCGGTACCACATCATCATCGGCAGTATGCCAGATAAAGGCAGGCGGGGTGCCTGGTCTGACCTTGTCGTCTGTAGTAAATTCGCGCCACTTTTGCGGGTCGGTCGAACCGGTCAGGCAATGGAAAACCATACGTGCCCTGTCCTCAGGTACGGCACTCTGTACGGCATAGGACAGGATAGCGCCATCAGGCCTGAGGCTTGAGCGCCATGGGCCGGCCGCCTGCAGCTGCGGACAGTCATAACGGGTGCACAGTGAGGCAGCCAGATGACCACCGGCGGAAAAGCCGCACAGCACAATGCCACTGTTGCTGTAGCCCAGCTGTTCATTGGAGCGCAGTTCATCAACAGCATGGGCAAGCTCAGTCATAGGACCATAGCCAAGGCCCTTGCCTGAACTCAGTGCATCTTCCTCATCCATTACCTGATAGTTGAGCACGGCGCTGTCGATACCGTGATTGGCAAAGTGCAGAGCAATATTGCGTGCTTCGCGGAAGGAGCAGAACTCATAGCCGCCACCGGGCAGCACTATGACCAGCCAGGAAGAGCGCGGGGCACCGCTGTGAGAAACGGGTCCCGTGGTACCAGGTCTGACGGCCGGGCCCTCAGGGCTGCGGCTGGCAGCTGTAATCAGCTCCAGCTGGCGGCCATTGGGCAGAGCAATCATTTCATCTACGGCAATCAGAGTCTGCTGAATCTGATGGCCACGCTGCTGGTGTAATACTGTTTTGGCATCCATGGTATTGTCCCCGAAAAAATCTCGTTACAGGGCATTATAACCCGCAGTCTGAGCCCGGGTACGCGCCCGGTGCCAGTGGCGCAGGGCGCGCCGCAGCGAGCCTGCAGCCTGCGCGGTGCCGGCCCGCCAGCGAAGGCGGAGGGTTGCACAAACAGCTGACCGTAAGGCGACGC
Organism: Anaerobiospirillum sp. NML120511; assembly: GCF_023050955.1. NCBI lineage: Bacteria > Pseudomonadati > Pseudomonadota > Gammaproteobacteria > Aeromonadales > Succinivibrionaceae > Anaerobiospirillum > Anaerobiospirillum sp. NML120511. The sequence goes on along the minus strand of NZ_JALKIK010000002.1, from coordinate 75,404 downwards.
TGCAGGCCTGAAGACATTAATTGCTATAATCTGCAGGCAATGCCGTCATCATAGGAGATCCTGACATGGCTGTTACTCATCCTCTCTCATTATTGCTCTCGGGCGCCCACCATGCCCCGGCCGAGACCACTGCCTCAGCTGCTCTGGCCGGCGGCGCTGCGGTTGCTGCAGGCACAGGCGGTGCCGGTGATGAGAGTGCGCTCAGTCCTACCGGCGCGCTGACGGGCGCGGGCATTGGATCAGGCGCTGAGGCCGCCAGCTGCGGATGGGTCAACAATTCTGCAGACACAGCCCTTGATGCCAATGGCCAGGTCATTGGCGGTCTTGATTATGCCTATGATGAAAATCAGCTCAATTACATTCCGCTGCACGTCCACTCTGACTATTCCATCATGGATGGTCTTGAGAGCGTGGGAGCCATTGTAAAGCAGGCAGCCAAACTCAAGATTCCGGCCATTGCCCTTACCGACCTTACCAATGTGTGCGGCTATATCCGCTTTTACTCAGCCTGCCGTGCCGCCGGTATCAAGCCTATTATGGGAGCTGATCTCATTGTTCGTGAGGAGCCACGCCCAGGCGAGAGTGAATACACCTTCAAGATCACTGTTCTGGCCATGGACCGCAATGGCCGGCAGAATCTTTATGATCTGCTCTCTGAGGCCTGGCTGCGCTCTAAGGCCGGTACTTTCAGCGCTACTACTGTGCTTGCTGATCTGGCCAAATACAACGAAGGCATTATCATTCTCGACGGCTTTAAGGGCGATCTGGCCCACTTTATTGCCAACCGTCAGAACGATCGCCTGCAAAAGCGCCTTGAGTTTTACAAGCAGTACTATGGCGACCGTTTCTGCATTGAGATCATCCGTACCGGCCGTGAGGGCGAGAGCTCTTTTGAAAATGCCGCTCTGGCTATCTGCGCCCAGTACGGTATCGCACCTGTAGCCACCAATGATACCTGCTTCCTGTTCAGCGAAAGAGATACGGGCAAGGACGGTCTGTCTGACTATCAGGTCCATGATGTCCGTGTGTCCATTCAGAACAAGACCACCCGTGGTGACAAGGAAATGGCCCGCCTGTACTCAAAGGAGCAGTATCTCAAGTCTCCTGATGAGATGCGCCAGCTGTTCCATGATCTGCCTGAGGCCCTTATCAACACCCGCATGATTGCCGAGCGCTGCAATGTCGAGCTGGAGCTGGACGTGCCGCGTCTGCCGCGCTATCCAACAGGCGATCTGTCCACAGCTGACTGTCTGCGCCAGAAGTCCTATGAGGGTCTGCAGGAGCGCCTTGAGTTCCTCTTCCCTGATCCTGTAGAGCGGGAAAAGGTCCGCCCTGCCTATGAAGAGCGTCTTGAGACTGAGCTCAACGTTATCATCACCATGGACTTCCCGGGCTACTTCCTCATCGTGATGGAGTTTATACAGTGGTCCAAGGATCATAATGTTCCTGTAGGACCAGGACGAGGATCAGGCGGTGGATCACTGGTAGCCTATGCCCTTAAGATCACCGACTTTGATCCTATGGCCTTTGATCTGCTCTTTGAGCGTTTCCTCAATCCTGAGCGTGTGTCCATGCCTGACTTTGACGTGGACTTCTGCCAGAGAAACCGTGAAAAGACCATTGATCACGTAAAGGAAAACTACGGCAAAAACGCCGTATCTCAGATTGCTGCCTTCGGTACCATGGCACCTAAGGCTGCCATCAAGGACGTGGGCCGTGCTCTGGGCATGACCTACGGCTCGGTAGATTATGTAGCTAAGATGCTTCCTAATACCCCAGGTCTTTCCTTCCAGGCAGCACTTGGTTTTGACAAGAAAGGCAATCCGGCTGAATCAGTAGCCCCTGATTTTCTCAAGCTGTACAACGATGCGGTCAATAACGATGACAAGACCCGTATCGAGCTTATTCACTTCTCCATGCGTCTTGAGGGCGTGATCAAATCTATCGGCAAGCACGCTGCAGGTGTGGTTATTTCCCCTACCCGTACAGCTGAATTTACCCCGCTGATGCTCGATGCCTTTGGCAACCCTATTACCCAGTTTGACAAAAAGGACGTAGAGCACGCCGGCCTTGTGAAGTTCGACTTCCTTGGTCTGACCACTCTGACCATTCTTCAGGATGCTGTGGACATGGTAAATGCCCGCATGAAGCGTCTGGGCAAGCCACCTGTTGATATTCACGCCATTCCTTTCCATGACGATGATTCCTTTGAGGTGCTCCAGCAGGGTGAGACCACAGCCGTGTTCCAGCTCGAATCTGACGGTATGCGCAAGCTTATCGGCCAGATGCGTCCTGACCGCTTTGATGACCTTATCGCTCTGGTGGCTCTGTACCGACCAGGTCCTATCAAATCAGGCATGGTGGACCACTTTGTAAAGCGCAAGCATGGTGAAGAAGAGGTAAGTTACCCGTCCCCTGACTTCCAGGATCTGGATCTCAAGCCAATTCTGGACTCCACATATGGCGTTATCGTCTATCAGGAGCAGGTAATGCAGATTGCCCAGGTGCTGGCCGGCTATTCGCTGGGCGGAGCTGACATTCTGCGTCGCGCCATGGGTAAGAAAAACCCTGCTGAAATGGCCAGCCAGCGCTCGGTATTTGCTGAGGGCTCAGCCAAAAAGGGCAAGGATACCGGCATTGCCATGAAGATCTTCGATCAGGTGGAAATGTTCGCCGAGTACGGATTTAACAAGTCCCACTCTGCAGCCTATGCCCTGGTTTCCTGGTGGACCCTGTACATGAAGGTCCACTATCCGGCTGAGTTCCTGGCTGCCATGATGACAGCTGACAGCCTGAAAACTGAAAAGCTGGTGTCCTATATTGCCGAATGTCACCGAGTCAACGTCAAGGTTAATCCGCCTTCAGTTAATGCCGGCCGCTTTGAATTTACCGTTGATATCGACGGCGCCATTATCTACGGTCTGGGCGCTATCAAGGGCGTAGGTGAGGAACTGGTAAATCAGATAGTAAAGGTAAGAGAAGAGGGCAAGTTTACCGACTTCTTTGACTTTGTATCCCGTGTCGGTACCGCCCGTCTGAACAAGAAGAGTCTTGAGGCCCTGATTTACAGCGGTGCTCTGGACTGCCTCAAGGGAAGCCGCTCACTTAAATTTGCCAATATCAACAAGGCCATTCAGTTTGCTGTCCAGACCCGTGAGGACAGTGACTCAGGTCAGACCGATCTCTTTTCCATGATGGCCATGGATGAGGTTCAGGAAACTCCGGAATTTGATCCGGCACCTGAGTGGCCTGAGAAATACACTCTTAATCAGGAAAAGCTCATCCTGGGCCTTTATCTGTCGGGACACCCTATCAATCCTTACAAAAAGGAGCTTTTCAGCTACTGCACCACCTCTCTGGGACGTCTGCGTCCGGGCAGCTTTGACCGCCCTGCCGTAGAAACTGTATGCGGCGTAGTCATCAACTGCGACTGCCGCATGTCCAAAAAGGACAGCAGCAAGTTCTATATTGTGACCATTGATGATGGCAGCTCTCAGGTCAATGTGCCTTTCTACGGCCATCAGGCCGAGACCCTGACCGCCATTCTTGATGAACGTGCTCAGGCTCAGGAGATGCGCATTAAGAGCGCCGGTAATGATGTCGATGCCAGTCTGCTCTGCGAGGCTCCGCTTATCCTCATCATCAAGGTAGCCGTATCCAATGATGCCGAGGGCGTAAGAATACGTGCCCGTAAGATTGAAACCATTGAACTCATCAGACGCCGCAGGGCCCGTGCTATTACCATCATGCTCCCTCAGGCCTTCTATGAGCACAATTATGAATTCATCAACAGGGTTATTCTGCGCAATGCCCGTCCGGTAAGTGAGATTATTGCGTCCCTGCAGCGTGCCGGTGTGGCCCCGAAAACAGCTCTGCCGGGCTATACTCCAGGTGCGTTCCAGGCACCGCCTCCTGCCCCGCCTCAGCAGCAAAATCAGCGCGGCCGCCGCTTTGAGCGCAATGAAGATGAGGTGCTGGTAGATGAGGGCTGCACCCTGAGCCTGCTTATCGACAACACCCGCATCAGCCTGCTCAACAACAACTATCGCATCCTGCCTACCGATGACCTCATCGAAAGCATACGCGACCTTGCAGGCGTCGACGCCATCCAGATAGCCTGACCCCGTGCCCGGCCATATGGCCAGGGCCTGCGGGGCCAGGGCCTTTGGGCCTGCCTACGGCCCAGGGCCTTTGGGCCTGCCTACGGCCTATGGCTATGGACCTGCCTACGGCCCATGGCTATGGACCTGCCTACGGCCCGGGGCTGTGGACCAGCCCAGGTACCTGCCAGCGGCCCGGGCCCTGTGCCAGGCAAAAAAAATCCTCCCTGACTGTGGTCATGGGAGGATTTTTTATGGCCTGACCCGCTAATGGCGGGTCAGCACTGAACTCAGTGCAGGGCACCAAGAGAGCAGTGCACTCTGCCTGAGTAGAACCAGTTGATTACTGTCTCTTATGAATGAGGGTGTCTTCTTGCTCTTCCTGAGCTCTCAGGAGCTTTTCATTCTGGCGGTAAATTTCCAGCTCAGCTTCGCGCTTGATCTTGTTGATGGCATTGGTCTTTTCAATCTTGTAGCAGAGCATGCCGCACAGAGCCAGGTAAGTGCCTGACAGGAAGGAAATCAGCATCCATACGCCACGGGAATACTCAATGTCATAAAACGGCTGAACCAGCACAGCGAAAATAATGCATACGGAACCGTACACGACTTCATTTTCCCTGAGCATGAAGTAGGTTGCGCCCCATGCAAGGCCTATGGATCCAAAGATGCGGGCGTAGAAGTCAATAAGTGGTGTCCATGGAGCAATGGAAAACAGTAAACAGGCTGCACCAATAAACGAAACAAACTTGAAAAGAGCCACTGCATTACCTCTCTTTATACTGCTGATGGCAGTCGGATCTGCTGTTGTTACATGCTCTGCAGATCCCTACTAATAATTCAATTTCAGTCATATCCGGAAATAATCCGGGGCCAGGCACTGGGCAATTAGCAGCATTGCCATTATTTCCTGTTTGACAGCTTCGGATCTGCCTCTGCCAGCTGCATGAGGCCATTTCCGGAAAAGTGCTGTCTTAAGCCCTCAGATAAACCAGGAGACAAAGCATATGCCCTGATTTTTCAGGGAGCCTCCTGAGGCTTTTGTGACAGGCGCCTGGTGTGTGATGTCCTGTACTACTTCATGATTAACGGCTTTGATTAACCGCTATTACAGCGTCAGGAACCAGTTTTAATCCTGTAAAAGCGTGCATCGGATTTTCGTCTGCACACGTTTGATGACAGTTACTGCAGACTGCGTGCCCATCTGGTACTGAAAAACTGTCATTATGCACCATAACGGTCAAATTTTTCGGACAGATATCAGCTTTGTGAAAAATACACAGCGCATAGCTTGCTGTAAGCTGTCCTTTATCATCATTAACCCGGCCCACAGGACTGTCAGTTTTGATGTCATTGCCAAAATGATACCCCATGAATCGCCCCTGGGATTCATAGCTGCAACAAAGTTGCGTTTTGATACCTTCATTTCGCACTGTATCAGAGCAAAGTGCACAGTCTGAGCCCTCTGATGAGGAGGTCATAATGTCTGTGCTGCACCGGCGCACCAAAAGATGCAGATTCTTAAATAAAAGCCATCCTGATGGGGTATCCGGAGCATTTACAGTCATGGCATCAGGATCAATATCCAGACAGTCCATGGCAAAAATACTCCTGCCTGTTACCTTGAGCAGAGCTTCGCGCAGGGTCCATTGACGGGCAAAGAAAGCGGCGCGCTGCCAGGATGATTCCATGGCCTCAAGCAGCTCATGCTCCCTGCCATTAAGCACTCTTTTAAGCAGCGCCGGACGCAGGCGGCGCTCACTTATCTGCTCAATATCCACACCCTGACTTTCAGGCCCCAAAGCAAGGGCCAGCACTCCATCAGTGTGCGAAATATTAAAGCATGCCCTGCTAAGATTATCAGGCCAGCACAACTCAGGTTTGCCTCCGGCGCCGGTAGCAATGGGCGGCATGGCCTCACTTGCGTTCACCAGCCCCTCACGGCACAGTGCAGCTTTGAGCAGTGCTCGTCCGGCGGTAAAAGACCGGGCCCGCTGCTCTTTCATCCCCGCTGCTGCCGAGGTGATGGCACTGTCAGGGGCAAGCAGGGAGCTGAGCTTCTGGCAAATACAGGACATAACTCCAAGATAGACCGGATTTTCTTCTGTGAGTTTCAATTGGAAGTCGACCCAGCTTAAAAAAAATCATAAGGCCGCACCAGGTGCGGCCCTCATTGCTAACGTTTAAGCAAAGCTGACTGCGCAAACTCATCAGTACGCATGTACCAAGTTACGCAGCAAAATGTTTTATGCCGCACTATGGGGCATTATAAAGCATCTTCATAATACCCCTACTCCAGCAGACCCGGCTCAGGCCAGCCAGCTCCAACTGGCTCCAGCAGTCTCCAGGCACGGTCCATGGCCCGGTACGGCCCACGCCCCTGTTCCGGCCAGACTGCCTGACCGGCCCACGCCACTGTACCTTCCGGACTACTTGCCCGAACGGCGGCGTGAGGCCAGTGAGCGGCGCAGAGTGCCCGGCTGACGGGTGCCCTCGCCACCGGCTGCTGCAGCTTTAGCTGCCTCAGCAGCCGAAGCTGAGGCAGCCTCTGTCTTTGTGGTGGCAGCTGCAGCAGCGGCCGGCTCGACCTCGCTGCGGGAGCGGCGACGGTGCTTTAAGGAGGCACGGGCAGTGCCCTGCTCCTTTTCAGCAGCCGGAGCTGCAGCCGGTGCAGATGGAGCTGTCGGTGCAGCCTCTTGGGCAGCCTCCCCGGCTGGAGCTGCAGCCTGAGCAGCTGCAGGGGCGGCCTTGTCGGCTGCGGCGGAGCCGCGCGCGACAGTGGCCGCTACGGAAACTGCAGCAGCTGTGGATGACTTCTCCTCAGGAGAGAGCACACTTACCTTGGAGGTAAGGGATCTTACAGCCTGAGCTACGGCCTTTTCCGGCTCCTGAGATACACGGCTCAGGCGGTTCTTAAGAGCATCGCAGCGGGCACTGGCGCTGAGCTTCTCATCTTCAGCTGCAGCACGGGCAGCAGCATCTGATGCAGCTGCAGCTGCCTGAGCTGCAGACTTGCCGGCATCACTGACAGCAGCTGTTCCTGACTTGCCTTGCTCTGCCGTTTCCTGAGGTCCGGAGGCTGCACGGGCAGCCATTTTACTCTTAAGAGCAGCAATTCCCTGACGGGCACGGGCGATAGAGTTATCACCTGCTGCAGCACCTGCTGCAGCACCTGCAGCTGCACCTGCAGCTGCACCGGCAGCTGCACCGGATGGGGCTTGAGCTTTTACAGCGGCTGCACCAGCTGCGCCGGCTGCAGCTGCCTGAGCTGCCTCATCAGCAACCTTCTGAGCGCGTTTTGCCTGGTTGTGAGCCATGTAGGATGCAACCTTGCGATCCTGCATTTTTTCAGCACTTTCGACTCGGGCGTTTAACGCACGATTCTTAAGCATATTCACGCGTGCGGCAGAACGGGTTGGCAGCTCCCTGTCACTGTTCTTTTCCACACGTTCAGCAACGCTTTGAACAGCCTCTTCCTTGCCTGACGCCTTGCGGGCAGCAGCGGCGGCCTTAACGGCTGCCATGCGCTCAGCCATGCTTCCGGCAGATGACTTGGCCTCTGCACCAGCAGCGGCGGCCGTTCCTGAGGTACGTGCGGCCTGGGCGCCCTGGGCGCCGGCCGGTGCAGCGGCACCTGCCGGGGCTGCCGTGCCGGAGGATCGTGCCGGGGCTGCTGTGCCGGAGGCGCGGGCTGATGCAGTTGCGCCTGAGGCTGAGGCAGGGCGTCCTGCGGTGGCTGCAGATGCAGCGGCAGAGGCGCTGGTCAGACCCTTGATCTCGCCTGCAGGGGCGTTACCACTGACCTTAAGGGAGCGTGAAGCACTCTTTTCCAGATCATTATCGGCATCAGCGGTTCTTACTACCTTGCCCACATTGGCCTCAGGTACACCCTCTTTCTTCTTTTTGAGGGCCAGAGCGTCAAGCTCATGGGCCTTGTGGATGATAAGCTCCTGATCGCCGGCACGTTTGATTTCAGGAGACTGAGCACCATCACCAGACTTGATCTCAATGCGCTCGGACTCAGAAAGAACCTTCGAACCTGAACGGCCAGCTGTGCCAGCGGTTCCTGATGCACCCGATGCACCCTTGTCTGACCCGAAAATTCCAGCCAGAGCGCGGGCCTCGTCCTGAGCTGCATCGGTGATGTGATCCTTAAGGGCGTAATCTGAGGCACTGGCACTGCCATTGGCTGCAGCCGGACGGGCACGGTTACGTGCTGCTGTGCCAGCTTGTGCGCCAGATGGCGCGCCTGTACCTGCGGCGGCACGGCCGCCTGAGGCCGGGGCTGAACGGCCGCCTGAAGCTGCGGCTGCAGCGCTGTCAGAGGCACGGCCGCGAGCTGCGGCTCCAGCCTGGGCATTAGCTTGCCTGCGACCGGCTGCTGCAGCCTGGACAGGGGCGCCGGCAGCAGGACGCGCTGCGCGACCGGCACCAGCTGCTGCACCTGCGGCGGCAGGGCGCGTCTGTGCCGCTGATGAGGCAGCACCGGAGCGGTAATGGGTACCTGCGTTATAGTCAGGACCTGATGAATAGCTCTGCTGATCGATGGCGGCACTGTACTCGCTGTCGCTCAGACCACCGAGCACAGCAGCATCAGGGGAAGGATCGTTGCGGATAATGCCGCGCAGGGATTCGCGGGCCAGGGCCTCAAGGAAGGCCTGAGCCTCATCAGTAGCTTTCTGAGCACGACGGCCAAGCTTGCGGTTTTCCTGCTTGTTAACTTCCTCGTCAAGCTCAGCGGTAATCTGCTGGGCAACCTGACGGGCCATTTCCAGCACCTGCTCACGGTTGAGCGGAGTGCCAGGAGCACTTTGCAGCAGATCATCACGGCTGGCGGCTGATCCTGACTGCCATGAAGCCTCGCGGGCAAAGGCAAGACCAGGCTGAGCGCCATAACGGCCTGATGGGGATGGAGTGTTTGGAGCTGGACGGCCCTCTTGGCGGGCAATCATGTCGGTAAGCTCGTTTTCGTGGAAATCAGCCTCGTATTCAGACTGACCCAGATAAGAGCTGCGATCGACAAAGCCGGCTACGGAAAGCTGAGATTTTTCCTTGAAGGTACCGCTCATCGAGAAGCTGTAATCAGTGACATTGTTGTCATAAACGCCAGGTGCACCCTCAGGCTCATTCTTCCAGCCAAAGCCGCTGGTAGCTTTCATGCCTGATCCGTTCTGACCACGGGCATTACCATCAGGAGACAGGCCCTTGAGGCTGTCAAAGCCTGAGGTAATGTCATCATGACCATAGACTGTGCCCGGATGACCATGACCTGCTGCAGCACTGCCGTACAGATAGGAAATATTGCTGTTAACAGGCAGAGGCAGACCATGCTCCTGAGCAATGGTGCCGGCATTCCACTCATCCATGGTGGCAGCCGGTGGATAGTCATCAGCAGGCGTGCGTACGCCGCCTGCAGCAGCGCCAGAGGCGACGCCTGGCACGCCAGGGGTGTCCTGGGAGTCTTCCTGAGCCTCAAGATCGGCAAGAGCCTCAGCTACAGTCTTGTGGGAGCGCCCCAGAGCTGCAAAAGCCTGCTGCTCCTCTTCATCACCGACCTCATCTTCTCCGTTTTCAATGTCATTCTGACGCTGCTGAGCAGAGTTGAGCACATCAGCAAAGCTGAACTTGCTGTCGCTGTTTTTACTGCCTGAATTGCGGACATCACGCTCTTTGAGCTTTGAAAGCAGACTGGCCTCAGCCTCATCACCGCTCTTGCCATCACTGTCGATAGCTCCGAGCAGATCGCCTACCTTGTTACCGGCCAGCGATACATCATCAATACTGATACGTCCTGAGGTGGTCAGATCAGATACGCTGTTGGAGCCTGCAGCACCGGCAGCGCCGCCGGCAGCAGCGCTGCTGCGAGGCTTTTTGCCTGAATAGGAATTAAAGTCTTCATCACCGTCAAGACTGGCATAACGATCATCAAGGGCACGGCTGACATCATCGCTGTGCTCCTCTTCATCGTCCATGGCGGCATAAGGAACTGAAGACCTGAGACGGGAACCTGAAGCCTGAGCTTTGTCACTGCCAGCCTGAGGCGTCTCTTTCTGGGCCTGATTGATCTTGGATAAAAGAGATGACCATGATGATGACTTGCCCTTGCCAGCGCCACCTGATTCAGCAGCGTTAGCCCATGCAGCATCGGCAGGACCTCCCTTTGAGGAGCCTGCTTTGTCCTTTGATGATTTGTCAGCACCTGAGGGGGCAGCGGCAGCGGTCTTGTCAGCCGGCGCGCGGCCATTGCGTGCAGGCGCACGGCCTGCGCTCCTGTCAGACGCGCCGGCTGATCCAGCTGGCTCAGCTGATCCTGAGGCGGCAGCGCCGGCACCGCCCGATGCGGCTACCGGGCCTGCCGGAGCCTGAGCGGTGCTGCTGTGCGCAGCAATGCTGGTGCTGTAAGGATGATTTGAGGTGCCCAGAGCGGCATTGTCGATAAAGGCATTGCTGAAGCTTGGCTCATCATGCCCCATGTGATTTTTAAATGCGTCCGGTCCTAGCGTGGGCTCTTTCTGAGCATCATCAACGCCGGCCTGGGCCTTTTTGATGTCGCTCAGCGAAAAGCGGCCATGGGGATCCTCCTCGATGCCTGATCCAGAGCCCAGATCAGGGCTCAGTCCGTCTCCTGAATTATTTTTTTTTAAGTTGTCCAGGTCGACAACTGCATCTTCGAGGTTCAGAGGATTGTCATCAGAGTTGAGGTGGCGGGCACTGGCACTCTGCCATGACTTTTTTCCTTTCTTGCCTGCAGCCACCGGCTCACGGGCAGAAAGGTCATTGGTTAAGGCATTGCCAAGATCAGGATCATCGTCGCCCAGCTCTACGGGAGCGTCGTCCATATCGAGCTCTTCAGGCTCAGGCTGCTCCTTGACCTCAGGCTTTTTGAACATTGATACCAGAACGGTACGAATGACAAAAAGGACAATAAATGTGGCTACACCACCGGCAATACCCCAGGTATGACCGGTCTGTACATCAGGGAAATCTTCAGGGCTCAGACCAAGTTTCTGCAGCTCTTCAATCACGCGGCGTGGAAAGGCAACTGCCAGAGCCAGAGGCACGTCAGCAATCAGCATGGTGATAACACCAAATCTGAATGTACGTGGCACCAGGCAACACAGCAGGCCCAGAACAAATAACACGCCTCCAAAGTAGGAGAACAGCGCGTCTACAGAGGAAATAAGGTCAGCCATAACAGAGAGAGGTCTTCAGGACGATGAATTAATTCAGGCTCAGTAAGGTGGAGCTAAACCGGAGACCGGATATTGTGATGCCCTGCATCCAGGTGCAGGACAGACAGCCTGGCCATATACAGACAGGGTTCCGGTACAAAAAACGAACAGATGGGGCTGCAAGGTAACATTATGATGTCAGCTCTGACAACGCATTATAAAACGCATCATAAACTGACGGCCTGGACAGAATGCTCACAAAAGCCGGCAGGCCTGTACTGTCAGATACCTGCGGTGCAAAGCATCCCAGGTCATTATGCTTACAAAAGCCAGCTGGCCTGTACTGTCAGATACCTGCGGTGCAAAGCATCCCAGGTCATTATGCTTAAAAAAGCCAGCTGGCCTGTACTGTCAGATACCTGCAGTGCAAAGCATCCCAGGCCATCGCAGCGGCACAGATGGTAATTACTGCTCCCTTGTGGCGCTGAGGGTAAATTCTCTTACCCCAGGCATAGCCTGCACGAAAATGTGTCACAATACCCGCACCAGCGTTCGATTATAACAAAGTACGGAACACAGATGGCTTTGTAACGCCCGGCGTACCCGGCGTGCCCGTGCTCATTCCGCCGGAGCCGGGCCTGTGCAGTACCTGCCTGAGCCCATGAGAGCGGCTGCATACAGTCAGTCCACCCGACAGCTATATTAGTTTACTGCAAAGGCCATACCCAGACCAAATAAGCGGGGCTAAACTTGCCCCAATGCCCTTGGCAGGGCCGTGTTTGCGTACTCAGGCTCAGACGCTGAAACCATTTTCACTTTCCATTTATGTATTCAGGTATTTAGCAAATGTTTGTCTGGGATATAGATCCTGTTGCCTTTTCTGTTGGTCCGGTGACCCTGCGCTGGTATGGACTGCTGTTTTCCGGCGGTTTTGTGCTCGGTTACTTCATCATGCAGGCCATGTTCAAAAGGGCCCGCTACAACACTGAAGACCTGGATCGCATGCTCTTTTATGTCTTCCTGGGCACGATCATAGGTGCACGTCTTGGCCACTGCCTTATTTACGATCCATCCTACTATCTGGCTCACCCGCTTGATATTCTCAAGATCTGGCAGGGCGGCCTTGCCAGCCATGGAGGCACTGTAGGTGTGATTCTGGCCTTTACCCTTTTTATCAGACGATCAAAAGGACGCTATCGTTTCTTTGAGATTGCTGACATGATTGTGGTGCCTATTGCTCTTGTATGCACCTTTATCCGCATTGGCAATTTCATGAACTCTGAGATTCTGGGTATACCAACCGACAGTCCTTTTGGCGTAGTCTTTGCCCGCCTGGGTGAGGATTTTGCCCGCTATCCGGCCCAGCTTATGGAGGCCTTTGCCTATTACATGACCTTTATCCTGCTGCTGTCTCTCTACATCATGTGGAAAAAGCGTCCTGAGGGCATGCTGCTGGCCATTTTGCTCTTCTGCATCTTCACCGCACGTCTGCTCATTGAACCGCTTAAGATAGAGCAGGCCGAATACAGCACTCACATAGCCCTCAATGTAGGCCAGCTGCTCAGCCTGCCATTCATCGCAGGCTCAATAGTGCTTATGGTCTATCTGTTCAGACGCGACCGTAAAATGCGCGCTCAGGGCATCAGCCCTGACCAGCTTCGCTCAGAGGCAGCTGACAGCTCCGCCTCTGACAGCAACAGCAGCAAGAGCTGATATCCCGTCGGCGCCCCGTGCCGCAGTGCGCCGGCACGGCTGCTGTCTCTGCACTGTATGCGCAACAGGCGCCGCCCTCCATATGCTGCAGGCGCCGCCCTCCAGTCTGCCATCCGGTGCAGCTGGTCAGCATCAAAAGGTTAAACTTATTGTGTGGCAGGCCCTCCGGGCCTGAAAATTAAACTTATTGAGGAGAGTTTATGGCTCTTGAGGTAATTATCCTTGCCGCAGGTATGGGCAAGAGAATGCATTCTGATCTGCCAAAGGTACTTCATCCAGTGGCTTCAGTTCCTATGCTTTTCCACGTAATCAAGACAGCTCAAGAGCTCCAGCCGTCCCGTATTCATCTGGTACTTGGTCATAAAAGCGATCAGGTTGAAGCAGCCCTGCAAAAGCTGGATGAGAGCACCCGCAGCCTGCTGACCATATCTTTGCAGGAGCAGCAGCTGGGCACTGCCCATGCTGTTATGCAGGCTCAGGACAAGTTAAGCCCGGACAGCCATGTAATCGTGCTTTATGGCGACACTCCTTTAACACCAAAGAGCGAGCTTGAGCGTTTGCTTGCTGAGCTTGAAAGCAGTGAACTTGCCCTGCTGACCTCCGAACCGGCCTCTCCTTTTGGCTATGGCCGCATTATCCGTGCTGCTGACGGCTCTCTTGAGAATATTGTCGAGGAGAAGGACGCCAGTGCCGAGCAGAAAGCCATACGTGAAATCAACACCGGCATGATTGCTGTCAGAGGCGCTGCTTTAAACGAATTTTTAAGCATGATTGGCAACAGCAATGCCCAGCATGAGTACTACCTTACTGACCTGCCAGTGCTGATGGCCCGAGCCGGCCGCAAGGTAAGCATTGTCAGGGCCGAACCTTGCAATACCGATCGTCTTGAGGGTATTAATAACAAGGCTCAGCTGGCCTTTATCGAGCGTATCTACCAGAAAGAGCGTGCCCGTGAGTACATGATGAACGGTCTTACTCTTGCTGACCCTGCCCGCTTTGACGTACGCGGTGAGCTGATCTTTGGTCAGGACTGCTTTGTTGATACCAATGTCATCATTGAAGGTCGCGTAGTACTGGGCAACAACGTAGTCATAGGTACCGGCTGTGTACTCAACAATGTAACCATTGGCGATAACAGCATCATCTCCCCATACACCATCATGGAGAAGTCCGAGCTTAAGAAGGGCACCACCATTGGCCCATTTGCCCGTCTGCGTCCGGGCAATATCCTTGAGGACGATGTCCATGTGGGCAACTTCGTAGAGGTTAAGAACAGCCATATTGGTGCAGGCACCAAGTCAGGTCACCTGACCTATATCGGCGATACTGATATCGGCACCAATACCAATATTGGCGCCGGTACTATTACCTGCAATTACGACGGCGCCTACAAGCACCGCACTACCATTGGTAATGATGTCTTTATCGGCTCTGATACCCAGCTGGTCGCTCCGGTGACCGTTGAGGATGGAGCCACCGTAGGTGCCGGTACCACCGTTACCCGCACTGTCGCAGCCGGCACCCTGCACATCACCCGTGCCCAGGCCCGCACCATCACCACCTACAAGCGTCCGGTCAAGCAGCCTAAAAAGTAAGGCCTGCAACACCAGCAAACGACATCGCTCAGGACTCCGCCCTGCCCTGCAGGCGCGTAGCCTGCGCAAGGTCCCGCAGATCGCCCCAGTGCAGCTCTGCGGGACTTTTGCTTTATGCACCAGGCATGACGTTGCCTCATAAGAGGCGTAGCCACTGCCATGCTGTGCACGTTCACGGCCACCGCGCTGGCTCTGCAGCTGCAATGACAGCCCCTCTGTCATGCCTCGCTCACTGCCATACCTCGCTCACTGCCATGCCTCGCTCACTGCCGTGCCGCCCCAACACCATGACAGTCCCTCTGACGTGCCTCGCTCACTGCCGTGACGCCCACCACCATGACAGCCCCTGTGCCATCCCTTGCCGGTACACTGCCCCGGCACGGCACAGCGACTTAAGTTGTCACTTAATTTGTTAAAATGTGAGGTTCAGCAGGATGCCTGAAGTGGAAGCATCCGTATCCATGGTAAGCTCAGAACCTCATAATCTGTCAGCTTGTGGCACAGGTACTGAGTACCTTATTTTCAGCTCAGCAGCTCTGCCCGTTAGGCAGATTTACATGACATACAGGCACAGAACCGTTTTACGGTTAGAGACAGGGCTGCCTCAAGTCATTACCTGAGCATTCACTACGCAGGGCGCAATGATAGAAGTTCAAAACTCCATAGCCTTTAAGGATCGCCTTATTTACGGCTTTAGCTGTTTTGGCAAAGATCTGGTCTATGGTCTTATTAACTGCTCGGTTTTTCTGTACTGCATTCAGGTACTGGATATTTCCGTGACCTTCCTTGGTCTGCTCTATCTTGGCCATCACCTGATGGGCGTCGTCTTTACTCCTCTTCTTGGCGCCTTTAACGATCACACCCGCAGCCGCCTTGGCAAGTACAAACCCTATGTAGTACTGGGCATAGCACTTAATGCGGCCGGACTGTGTGCTTTTTATTTTGTCCTGCAGATTGACCCTGACCTGCGCTATCTGTACATAGCCGTAGTTTATATGTTCTGGTCTCTGTCCTTTATCATCATTGACCTGCCTACCTGGTCGGTACTGTCAGTCTTCAATACCAATGTCGCAACGCGCGACTCCATGTCAGCCATACCTACAATCAGCCACTTTATCGGCACTCAGCTGCTGGTAATCTGCGTGCTGCCGGTACTCAACAAGGTCCCTTTTATCTCAATTGCTGACGGATCTGATTATCGCGTCATTGTCTTTATCTGCCTGCTCCTGCTGCTTATCAGTCAGGGCGCTTTCATCATGCTGCTGAGCACTTCTCCTAGTGACTATCTGCCCCCGTCAGACGGCACTCAGCACTTCATCCCTCCATCTCCAGCAGTACAGTCAGCCCTGCATGCCTCTGATCAGAACAATGCTCTGACCGCTGCATCTGCAGCAATGACACAGGCCGTAACAGCTGGCGCCACTGCATACTCAGATCCTGCATCTGCAAGCGCAACTGCATCACATTCTGTCGTTGCAGCAGGCAGCGCTGATGAGGACTATATCAATGCCATGATCAGCCGCTCAGGTGCTGCTGCAGCCGCTGCTACCCTGTATGCAGCTGCAGGCGTAGCTCCACCACCTCAGAGCAACAGGGACAATGGCATAAGCACTGCTCAGGCCGTCCCTGAGAGCGTTCAGGCTAAGCCTGACCGTGCCATGGCAGAAACCAGTGAGCTTTACAGCGCCTATTTGCTTGAACGCACCGGCCGTCAGCGCCAGCACAATGCCCGCGACTTTTACGATCAGATCTCAAGCACTGCCCCTGGTGCGGAGTTTGACCCCGCTCAGTCATTCATGTCACCTCAGAACCCTGCACAGGGCATGCTGCATTCATTTTGCAGCCGCGCCAATCCTCTGCGCCTGCTCAATCGCATGTTCAAGGTGATCTTCAACAATGATCAGCTGGTAGTTCTGTTTTTATGCAGCATTCTGCTCAATACCATGATTGGTATTGTGCTTGGTGCTCTCATAACCTTTTTCATGGAAAGATCGCTCTTTGATCAGCCTACTATTTACTTTATTTTGCTGGCCGGAGCTCTGATCCAGTGCTTTAGCATGATTTCCTTTTCCTCCATGGCAAGGCAGATACCACGCTCATGGATTTTCAATCTGTCTATCTGCATGGCCATCACATCTTTTGGCCTTATAACCATTGCTCCGCAAAATGAAGATATCTTCTATGCCTGTCTGGCCGGCTGCATGTTCCTTGGCAATATTGCCGTAGGTCTGTGTCGTGTAGCTGTAACAGCCATGACTATTGATACTGTGGACTATGGCGAATTCAAATTCTCCCTGCGCACAGACGGAATGGTCTTTGCCATGCGTTCCATGGCACGTCATACCGGAGCCATGGTGTCCTTTTTCTTCTATGGCGGAGCCTTTTCACTTACCAATCACATCAATACCAAGGGCGTCAGTGTCCCTGAGATCAGCATGAATCTGGCTGTGGCCATAGCCTCCATTCTGGGTATTACTGCTGCTCTGATTTTCAGCTCCTACTACAAACTCAATGGGGCCTTTTACCGCAATATTCTCAACAATCTGCAGTATCTCAGACAAAATCAGCATGCCGAATCAGGTGCCGGAGCTGACGGCACCAGACATTTCATGCTGCGCTACAGCCTGGATGAGAGCACCATGATTATCAAGCTCAAAGCCCGAACCATTGATGATCTGCTCAAGGCCATGGTCCAGAAACTGGCCCGAGTTAATGCCATTACCTCAGAAATTGACTACATGCATGATCTGCGTGCCCGTCTGGACCTTGGACCATGTGGTATTGCCGAGGGCATAGCCCTGCCACATGCCAAATCATCCTCAGTACGGCGCGCCACCGTAGTGGTCGCAACTCTTGATGAGCCAATGGATCTTGGCGCCCTTGATGATCGCAAATGCGATCTGGTCTTCCTGCTGGCCAGCCCTGACGACGGCGAAACCCACCTCAATCTCCTGGGCCGCCTGTCCCTGCTGTTAAACGAATCAGGCTTTGCCGAAAAGCTGCGCACCTCAGGCTCCCCTACCGAGCTTTTCGAGCGCCTCATCCAGTGCGAAAAGCACATCGTTAACTGACAGCAGCCCCTGTCACCCCTGCAGGGCCAGGACAAGTCATGCCTGTCCTGCCCCACCCTGCAAGGCCTGCCATGCTCTGCAGCCATGCTCCGCAGGGATGCCATGCAGGCAAGCACGGCCATACCAGGCACGCATGGCCACTGCGTCACCTCCTGTCAGACTGTGATGCACAGCCTCAGCCTGATCGGCATAAATATGGCTCATTGAGCCACCGCATGCACCATCTGACGTCACACAGAGCATATCCATGCCGTCTGTCTTTTCCCCTGTCCACATGCATCTTATAATGGCTTTAATATCTGTTCAGCTCACATGCCCGGAAAAAGCCATGTCTCTTTCTCTCAATTCTCTTATCCGCCTGGCATTATCCCGTCTTAAGTTCGGATACCGCCCCCTTGCAGCTGCTGTATCTGCCCTTGCGGGCCTTATGCTGCTCATCGCCCCGTCCTTTGCTCAGGCAGCTGAGCTTAAGGTATGTGCCGTCCCCCAGCTCTACCAGGCAGTCAACTATCTCAAGGACCATGCTCCTGTTAAGTTCAAGCCTGTCTTTGGCACAGCAAATGAGCTCTATGCCCGCATTGCGAACGCTCCGGGCAACAATACCCGCCGTGTCTGTGATGTACTGCTTTCGTCAGACGAGCGTCTGCCAATCAGCCTGATTCGCTCCCAGAAAGCACTGGGCAGCTCCATGAAGGCCTTTGCCCGCGCACCTCTGGTGCTGTGGTCAGCCGATCCGACACTGTTTAAAGGACACGATCCGCGTGCACTCTTTGCTCAGCAGAAGATAAAGTCTCTGGCCATTGCTGACTCCTCCCTTACCCCTGTAGGCTACGCCTCCCGACAGGCTGTAAGAACATCAGGCTTCAACACCTCCTACCTTAAGGACAAAACCTACAGAAGCGAACATGAGTACCAGGTATACTCCATGGTTTCATCAGGCAATGTACAGGCCGGATTTGTTACTCTGCCACTGATAACCTCCATTAAGCACCGTATCCCAGGTTCGTTTTATATTGTGCCTCGCTCCCGCCACTCTGACATCCAGTACTATGGCGTGCTGCTCATGCAAAGCAGCAAGCTCAGAGCCGCGCAGCTGCTTCTGACCTACATCATTGACGATCCCCGCGCTCACAGAGTCTTCACCACCTTTGGCTTCGCCCCAATAGCCCCAGAGGAATAGCAGGCATCCCAGTGACCAGGATGCGATTGCGTCAGCTGCGCCTCATAACCATGAAAAAAGCCCCCATTATGGGGGCTTTTTTCATGCATTCACATCATCCAGTGCAAACGTATATGTTTTATAAAGCATAAAACACTGCAAAGGCATAGAATTCAAAATGCAAAAAGGCGGGATAAACCCGCCTCAAATGATAAAGAGAGAAAGATAATTCTGTATTACTGACCTTACAGGCTCAGAGCGATAGTTGGGCGCTGGCTGGCCTGGGCCAGAACAGCCTGAGAAGCCTGCTGGATAATGTTGTTCTGAGTCAGGGCTGAGGTCTCTGAACTCAGATTGCGCTGAGCATTGATGTACGAAACATTCGTATTAACGTAAAGAGCCATAATTCAATCTCCCTTTATGGCCTTAATACGTTCCATAAACTCTTCTGTGCCTGCCTGAACATGTCATTGGCATGAACACACTTACCTGCCCTCACGCAAGGTGTTTGCCATATGACTAATACGCGAGTTACAGGGCATTTAGTCACAAGCAAACATGGTCAGCATGATTAAGAATTTTCACATCTAGTCAAACACAGTTTTAAACTTCCTCCAGTTGATAAATAAGCTCACCATGCATATATGATATGGCCAGCTATTTAATTTCAATAACAAACAGCACGTTAACCTTATTGCATGTGAGGTCAACTTCTGTGGCCCACCACGACTTTACTGAAACTAAATACAAACATCCCGGAGCATCAAAATGGGCGTATATGTTAATACCAATGTAAGCAGCTTGAACGGCCGCAGATATCTCAATAACGTACAGAATCAGCTGACTACTACCTACCAGAGACTCTCTTCAGGTCTGAGAATTAACAGCGCCAAAGATGACGCTGCTGGCTTACAAATCAGCTCCCGCCTGACCACCCAGGTAAACGGTCTTAACCAGGGTAACCGCAACGCTGCTGATGGTATTGCTCTGGCCCAGACTATCGAAGGCGCCATGGACGAAACCACCAACATGCTCCAGAAGATTCGTACTCTGGCTGTCCAGGCTGCTAATGGCACCAACACCGCAGATGACAAGGCCGCCCTCTCCAAAGAGGCTACTGCTCTTGTTTCCGAAATCGATCGTATTGCCGGTCAGACCCGCTTCGGTGGCGCACTGATCCTTGATGGAAGTAAGGATACTGGTCTGTTACAGGGTGGCAAAGAGTCTGCAGGTCAGCTTACTCTCCAGGTTGGCGCCAATAAGGGCGATACCATATCCTTTGATATTGCCAATGCCCACTTTACCCGAATTGCTCAAGCATCTGGCAAATTTGGCGCCGCTGGTGGTGGTGGCGGCGGTGCTAAGATTGATATGACCAAGTTCTTTAACACCGGCAAAATCTTATTCTCAAAAGCAGACGCTGCAAACGAAGCAATTGCTGCTATGGATGCCATGATTGCTCAGATCGACTCTGAGCGTGCAGGCCTTGGCGCTATCCAAAACCGTTTGGAGAGCTCTATTCGTAACCAGGCTAACGTTTCTGCCAACCAGGCTGATGCCCGCAGCAGAATTCGCGACGCTGACTTCGCCGAAGAGTCCGCAAATCTGTCCCAGCAGTCCATCATTCAGCAGGCTGCTACCTCCATGCTGATGCAGGCTAACACCCGTCCACAGCTGGGTCTGTCACTGTTAGGCTAATTTAAACAGCACATGCTACCTGCAGAGCCTGCAGCGCTCTGCAGAGTCTCCGGAACCCCTGACCATGCGGTCAGGGGTTTCGTCGTTTATGGTTACCTAATCAACCCGAAGTTATGACACTTTTAATAATGTAATTCTTTGTTGGTTTTATAAAGCATTATGTTGCCTTGTACGCAAAAGCGGCTAACGTATGCAGTTTACGCTAACTCTACTGCTTGCCTGAACTGCTCTGCACAATGTCACAGCCCATTGAAACCTTATATCTAGTTTAATGACGTTTTTACTATGCTTTTCGCATAAATACGCCATTTTTGCATATACGTTATGCTATTCAATTTCATATGACGCAAGGCGTTAAATCTACTGCATGTGAGCCAACTTCTGTGGCCCAATATCAACTGAAACTAATAGTGAAAATACCGGAGCTTAATCATGGGCGTATATGTTAATACCAATGTAAGCAGCTTGAACGGCCGCAGATATCTCAATAACGTACAGAATCAGCTGACTACTACCTACCAGAGACTCTCTTCAGGTCTGAGAATTAACAGTGCCAAAGATGACGCTGCTGGCTTACAAATCAGCTCCCGCCTGACCACCCAGGTAAACGGTCTTAACCAGGGTAACCGTAATGCCGCTGATGGTATCGCCCTTGCCCAGACCATTGAAGGCGCCATGGACGAAACCACCAACATGCTCCAGAAGATTCGTACTCTGGCTGTCCAGGCTGCTAATGGCACCAACACCGGCGAAGACAAGGCTGCCCTTTCTAAAGAAGCCACTGCTCTGGTTGCTGAAATTGACCGTATTGCCGGTCAGACCCGCTTCGGTGGAGCCCTGATCCTCGACGGCAGTAAGGATACTGGTCTGTTACAGGGTGGCAAGGAGTCGGCTGGCCAGCTGACACTGCAGGTAGGCGCCAATAAGGGCGACACCATCACCTTTGATGTTGCTAATGCTCATTTCACAAAAATTGCTGCTGCTACTGGTAAAGTTGGTCAGGGTAATGGCAAGTTTGAGTTAACTAAGTTCTTTGAAAACAAAGCTATTGTTTTCTCAAAGGCTGATGCAGCTCAGATCGCTATTGAAGCTATGGACGCTCTGATTGCTCAGGTAGACTCTGAACGTGCAGGCCTGGGCGCTATCCAAAACCGTTTGGAGAGCTCTATTCGTAACCAGGCTAACGTTTCTGCCAACCAGGCTGATGCCCGCAGCAGAATTCGTGATGCAGACTTCGCCGAAGAGTCCGCAAATCTGTCCCAGCAGTCCATCATTCAGCAGGCAGCTACCTCCATGCTGATGCAGGCTAACACCCGTCCACAGCTGGGTCTGTCCCTGTTAGGCTAATTTAAACAGCACATGCCACCTGCAGAATCACCATGGTTCTGCAGAGTCTCCGGAACCCCTGTCCATGCGGTCAGGGGTTTCGTCGTTTCAGAGCATATGAGATT
Organism: Anaerobiospirillum sp. NML120511; assembly: GCF_023050955.1. Lineage (NCBI taxonomy): Bacteria > Pseudomonadati > Pseudomonadota > Gammaproteobacteria > Aeromonadales > Succinivibrionaceae > Anaerobiospirillum > Anaerobiospirillum sp. NML120511. The sequence goes on along the minus strand of NZ_JALKIK010000002.1, from coordinate 53,445 downwards.
AACCTGCAGTGAGCGTGACAAAAGACTAAACATTTCCTTATTTGTTTTAGACAGTGTCTTTATCACTAAGTCACTTTGTTCAAATACCCCATATTTCAGCCTTGTAGCATGAAAAAAGCCCCCAATTTGGAGGCTTTTTTCATGAATATTGGAACTGGTGAGTACTTATTGCTGGGCAGACAGCTCTGAGATGCTGTAGCAGTCGAAGCGGCACTGGCCGCCATCGACAAAGTAGCTGCGCTCAATGCCAGCTGCTGTAACCGGTGGAGCGTAGGATGGTCTTTTTACCACCACTCTGCGTACTGCCATGTTCAGAGCAGCTTCCAGGAAAAGCTCGGTATCCCTGTCCTCGCCAATAACCTGCTGGAAGACGAACATGTCCTTTTTAACCTGGGCACTGCCACCTCGCTCAGGGAACATCGGGTCGTAGTAAATAACCTCAGGGCGCAGATCGCCTGCATAATCTTTTATCGTGCCACGGCTGTGCAGTACTGGCAGCGCAAACGGAAAATAGCGTGAACCCTGAGCACGGTTAAGGGCGTCTCTGAGAATAAGCCATACCGGCAGCTGACGCTCAAAGGCTGTTACTGCAGCGCCAGCATGGGCAAGAATCATGGACTCACGACCAAGGCCGGCAGTTGCATCAAAAACACAGGCTCCATCTTCAAGACCGGACATAACTGCACGGGCAACAGCCTCCTTCTGACGGCCGCCACGCAGCAGGCGCTGACGGTAGCTCACAAGCTCGAAATCAAGAATCAACGGCTTCATCTGTACCTGTGAGAGCACAGTAAGTCCTGCTCCCTTGCTGTCATAACTGACCAGTACATCATCAGGATGATAGACAGAGGCATACTCTGATGAGGCAAAACTCTCAGGTCCGTGCTTTGCCAGCAGCTTGCCTCCAGCGCGTGCTGATTCCATAAGCGCGTTATAGCCGTGCTCATCAAGTACCACCACCTGGTCTATATTGTCTGGAACTGTTGCAGATGCTGCAGCTGCGCCTGACAGGCCATCCTGAACCCCACTGGCTGGCTGAGCATGGATGAGGGGCTGCAGTATCTGCAGGGCCTCAGTCCATGAGTTCTCTACTGCAGGGGCAAGGGCCGCTTCGGCGTATAAAAAGAGCTTATGCATGGCTGGATAAACTTATGGCAGGCAGGTGCAGATCAGTCCTGATACGGCATGGTATGGTCAGGACTGTCAGCTGCAAACAGATGACAGGCAGGTAGAGGTGGTCCGGGACAGTGTTGTTCCGGAATGCTGGTACCGTTCCGACTGCTAAGATGCAGTCGGAAGTTGCGTCAGCCGTTAATCAGGTAGTTGCGCATATAGTTGAGGGTCTTTTCGATATCAGGACGCACTCCTGTCCACAGCTCGTAGGCAAGGGCAGCCTGTCCCACCAGCATACCAAGACCGTCATGACAGCTTGCGGCACCACTGGCTCGGCAGCTGCGGGTGAATATGGTATCCCCCTCTCTGTTGTAGAACAGATCGTACACAAAAGGACAGTTTGCAGTCAGATCCTTGTGCAGAGGAGGGAGCTTGTTCTCCATAGACAGTGAGGTGGTATTGATAATCATGTTGTAATCCCTGAAAGGATCAAGATTATCGTAGCGAATGGACTCAAGCTGGAGATCCGGACTGAGATCCTGTCTGTTGGCGCGCAGGAAATCGATTATTTCGCGACCCTTTACTGAGGAGCGGTTAACAATGGTAATAGCCTTGAGCCCCAGAGCCGGATCAGCAAGACATGGCACAATACCTCGGCAGGATCCGCCGGCACCAAGAATCAGAACATGACCGTCCTTAAGGGGAGCATTGAGACGCTGCAGATCATAAACCAGACCATAGCCGTCAGTATTGTCCCCCAGAAACTGGCGCTTACCGTCCTTTTCACAAATAAGCTTGATGGTGTTAACAGATCGGGCCAGCTGAGCTCTTGGAGTCAGCTCAGTTACATACTCGTAGGCATTGAGCTTGTAAGGAACGGTGACATTGCAGCCAAAACCGCCTTCATCAAAAAACTCGTCAGCTGTCTGGGCAAAAACATGTGGTGCCAGCAGCGGGTCATATTTGACATCATGACCATGCACAGCTGCAAAGTGACGGTGAATCTTAGGGGAAAGGGAATGTTCAACAGGACAGCCTATCACGGCCAGCTTGTACTGCATAGCCAGCTCCTTAATATGCAAGGGCACTGAGAAAAATCGGTTTCAGTTCGTACATCTGCCAGAAGCTTATCTAAAACTTAAAAGACAGTAAGTGCAGAACCTTTCAGTATTTTGAGCAATATATCGTGCTTAAATGAATAATTTACCATCAAGTCGCGCCCTGTGTATCAGGTGCACCCCCACTGCACACAGATATATTACAGGAAATGCGACAATGATCGTTATTCAGGGCCCTTTTGACACGCATAAAGAGCTGTTTTCAGCTGATTTAAGCCCGGAAAAGGCCACAAAGTGCTGTACTGCCGGTACGAGTCTGTATTGCTGGCACATGGCTGTATTGCAGGCCCAGGACTGTATTGCTGGTACAGGGCTGCATTGCTGATACAGGGCTGTATTGCTGGTACAGAGCTAAATGTTGCCGCAACCAGCCGTGCAACGCTGCATAGGGGTGTTGCCGACAGTGCTCATCTGACCATGGGCAGCTGTCCCAGACGCCTGTCCTGTCAGCTGCGCAGAATGTTGCCTGAGCGGCCCTCAATAACCAGGCTTGGGCGGTTGCGTCCCTGACATGGCTCTTCAAGCACGTAATCTACCAGGTCATCAAAGGCATCGTGCAGCTCTTCTACTGTACTGAGCGGGCTCTGACCTGAAATATTGGCGCTGGTTGAGACAATTGCACCACCGGCGCGACGGCACAGTTCACGCAGCAGCGGAAAGGCAGTAAGACGTACGGCTACAGTATCGTGCTCGCCTGTAATCAGAGGATTAATACCGGCTTTAACTGGCAGCACAATAGTCACATGACCAGGCCAGAGCTGCTCTGCCATCACGCGGGCACCGGGCTCAAGAGCATCAATGTCGGCCACGGCATTGAGCATTTCCATATCAGAAATGACTACTATCAGTCCCTTGGACTCATTCCTTTTTTTGATGGCGATAATACGCTCAATAGCCTCTTTGTTATCAGCCATTGCTGACAGCCCGTAGATACCCTCGGTAGGACAGACAATAACTCCGCCCTTGCGCAGCACGGCTGCTGCCTCATCAAGACGGGCAAGAGTCTGCTCAGATAAAGGCTCTTCAGGAGAAATAATCTGCTGTGATTGTGTGCTCATATTGCTTCCTGCAAAAGAAAAGGGCTTATCCGTAAGGACAGCCCTCTCCCTGTTTAACTGCTGCCGGAAAACGGCAGATAATACAGTATTGATTGCCTCAGGTCGTCAGGCACCTGCTCAATATGATTAGCAGGCTGGATGGGCCCATGACAGTACCCATGATTAATATGCTTTATAAAGGACATTAGTCTTAATCAGGACTGTCTTTAAAGCTGAGACCCTGAGGCTGGCAAATTACTTGCCCAGGCTTGCCTGAAGTTTGGCATCCTTGTCCATAACTTCCTGAGCAGCCTGCTTGCGGTTGGCCTTAACACGCTCATCAAGAGCCTTATCGCACAGGGCCATAATCTGGGCAGCGAGGTAACCTGCGTTCTTGGCGCCAGCCTTGCCAACAGCTACGGTAGCTACCGGGATACCGCCTGGCATCATTACAGTGGAGTACAGAGCATCAACGCCATTTAATGGGCCACCGTCAACAGGAATACCGATTACAGGGCGGGTAGTACGGGCAGCAACAGCACCGGCAAGGTGAGCAGCCAGACCGGCAGCACAGATGAATACGGCAGCACCGCGCTTTTCACAGTCCTGAACGTAGTCAGATACTACGTCAGGGGTACGGTGAGCAGAAGCTACTTTCACCTCAAACTTAATCTCCAGGCTCTTTAACACGTCCAGAGTGTTGTTAACCAGTGGTAAATCAGAGTCTGAACCCATGAGAATGACAGCAAATTGCTCTGACATTGAAGTCTCCGAAAAAAACAGTTTCCACGAATGCTCATCAGGGACACCATCCATCAGGTGATCTGACCTGCAATGAGCAGCAAAGCGCAATTATATCACGAAAGCGCCCGCCCCCGGCCCGCCTGCACTGCTCCACATCACTACCCGGCCAGCCCGTGCCGCCCCAGCAGGACATGATCAGAATCTCTTGTCTGGTATGTCGCGGTCCCATGAGCTGCTGCACAAGTGCACCGCAAAGAGCACAAGTCAAAGACAATCGCAGCTGTATGCCTTTTTGTCGCATTTTTGCGCTATCCTGCCATCAGGTTATTGCGTATAATGTCGCGACATATCTATGCAGAATCACTTAAATCAGGCTTGTTTTCAGGAAACAGCATCCTCTCATCATATGGTCCCAGGCCAGTCAGAAATATGCTGATACCCGTCATAAGATCCTGTTACCCTCATCATTGTGTCAGCTGTATGGATTTCCTGTCAGCAACCTTCAAAATCAACATCTATCAATAATATGAGCAATAACTGTACAAATAACGACAGCATCAGCTCTCAGGATACCTGCAAAGAGAACGGCTGCAGCAACAGCCCGGAAAGCACAAAACCAGCAGTTGCCGTCATTGGTGCCGGACCTGCCGGTCTTGCCTGCGCCCAGACACTGCTTGATCTTGGCTACAAAGTCGACATCTACGAGATGAGCGGCTCAGTCGGCGGCATGGCCCGCTCCTGCGAAATCCTGGGACAGACAGTGGATCTGGGCCCCCACAGATTCCATACAGATGAACCTCTGGTAAAAGACTTCTGGGCCGGCAATCTGGACAGCAGTGAAACTGTGCACAAAGAACGACTCAGCCGCATCCTTTACAAGGGCAAGTTCTTCTCCTATCCGCTCAGGGGTTTTGAAGCCCTGTTTCAGCTGGGCCTGCTGGAATCAGCAAGGTGCGTACTAAGCTATGCCAAAAGCACCTTATTCCCTCGTAAGGAACCTACCTTTGAGGCATGGGTATCCAATGCTTTTGGTCACCGTCTGTATGAGATTTTCTTCAAGACCTATTCTGAGAAGCTGTGGGGCATCAAGTGTTCTGAGCTCAGCGATCAGTTTGCCCGTGAACGCATCAGAACCCTGAACCTGTCCAAGGCTGTTATCAGAGCATTTATCCCTGATCGCGGCAAGAAGGAACGCACCCTCGTATCCACCTTTATCTACCCTGCCAAAGGTGCCGGTCAGATGTGGAACAACACACTGGCACGAATTATGCGTAGCGGGGGGGGGGTACACTGACTTTAAACGCTTATATAAGCGAAATCTCCTGCACAGATAACCAGGTAAAGGGCATCTACGTCCAGAAAACCACTCCTGTAGCTGATCACATTGCTACAAACGCTCCTCACCACCAAAGTGCCGATCGCACTTTTATCCCCTATGACTATGTAGTCTCCTCCGGTAACTTCTCCGATCTTGTCTCCAGCATCGGCGCTCTTCCTGATGACATCCGCGGTCTTACTTCTGATTTGAAATACCGCAACACCCTTCTTGTCTATCTGAAAATCAATCCTGGCTCCCAGGATCTCCCTCCAGACAACTGGCTTTACATCCACTCTCCAGACGTGCGCTCAGGACGTATGTGCGACATGGCCAACTGGTCTGCAATCATGCAGAAAGGCCAGAAAGAGCATGTAGTGTGCTTCGAGTACTGGGCCAATAACGACGATGAAATCTGGAATATGCCAGATGATCAGCTTGTCGAAATGGCCAGAGCCGATGCCATTGCTACAGGAATCTTCACCCCTGAGTCAATACTCGATGGCGCAGTCCACCGCGTCCACCGCAGCTACCCTGTCTACACCGATGGCTATGCATCCAGACTCAAGGAAATCATTGGTCATGTAGATGCCATTAACGGTCTGCACTTCATTGGACGCAATGGCAGCTTCAAGTACAACAATATGGACCACTCCGTATTGATGGGCATACTTGCAGCCAAAAAGATTGCCGGACAGTGGAATGGCCGCCTTTGGGACATCAATGCCGACAGCTCAACAGCATCACAAGCCGCCGGCAAAGGCCCTAATGATGGTTAATCCCTGATGATTATGTTCTGCCCTGGATCTGACAGGCTGTAATCAGAACTATGGTTATCCGGACAGTGTTATGCCGACCTGCAATGTTTCATTTCAGGAAGCTTAATGTTCCATTCCTGTCCGGATTACATCGTAAACAGTCAGACAAACCGCCTCTCATCCAGTGGCCGAACCACGGCCCTTCTCAGCCTGCATAACCTGAAGCCATCATACTCAGGCCCCAGACTACGACTAAACGACCATACAGGACTGCTGTCTGCATAAAACCGCCGACAGCTGAAGCCATGACTGATAACAAGACTCTCCACACCAGCTTCAACAAGGCAGGAACAAGATGATTGCAGATCACAATGACAGCAAAGAGGCAAGGAATCATGACCGGAACAATGCTGTACATGAATCCGTAAAAACCTCCTCAGATGCTACTCAGGGCTACAGCGCTGATGAACACTCCGTAGATGAAGGCAATACTGCGCAGAGTCTGATCCGTGGATTTAAGTGGTTCAGACAGTCAGTTACTGCCCACATTGTGGTGCTATTTGTCCTGGCCGTGTTCATTGAAGTCGGCATCTTTAACCACTGGAGCTTCTGGCATTCCCTCGAGGGCTACCAGCGGGTCAATGTCAGCATTATTGAGGATGAAGGCAAAGATGGCAGCAGTGCTCGGGGCCGTATCATCAACAGCCCTGATTCTCAGGCGGTAGTGATTAACAATATCAGGATCAGGCCACGCAATCTGCTCATCAAAGTGTCATCTGACCAGTCGCAGATGGTTGAGGCCAGAGTTGAGTTCCTTGATCGTGGCTCCCGCCACCGCTTTGTCCCGGCATCAATCCACAGGCTCAACACCTCAGGTACTTATGCCCGGAGCCTGTTCCACTTTGAGCAGCGTGATGAATACATTTATGGCCTTAGGATCATTTTTACCTCAGATCATGACAGCAGTGTCGCGCCTGTATATCTGAATCAGCTCAGCTTCAATGTACCTGAGCATGTCCAGATCTCATGGCTGCGCCTGATTTTCATGCTCGCTGTATTTAACGCAGTATATCTGCTCACCGCCCGCCGGGCATGGTTCAGCACCATTGCTCCGACCTCGTCATTCAGGCACGTTCCTCTGATTGCTCCTGCAGTGCTTGCATCTGTTTTTGCTGCGGTCATCTATGGGCTGCAGAGCACCGGTATCAGTGCGGTCAGCAATGAACTCCAACAGGATGTGCTGGGCTCCATGGCTCTGATCAAAATGATTCTGAGTCTGGCAACTGTCAGCTCCCTTACCTGGGCTATGTACAGCATGCTGCGCTATTTCAGGATTGAAACAGGCGCAGTGCTTACTGCAGTAAGCGCCATGGCTGTCATCTGCGGCTCCCAGCTCTTTTACCACCAGATGGATCTGCTCAAAGAGAGCATCAGCCCGGTGCTGATCACCCTGATGCTCACTATGACCGTTGGTTCTCTGTACAGCTGGGCTGCAGACAGTTCAGAGCGCAGTACTAAGAATTTATGGATTGGAGTTTTCGGTGTAGCCCTGATGCTGACAGCGCTGTCACGCGCATGGGCAGTACTGCTGACCATGGCTCTGTGCCTGCCGGTCATCATGTCGGCTCTTGAGCCATTGCTGGCTGCAGTGCGCAGCAATGAGCGCCTGGCCATCAAAGCGCTGTCCAGAAAGCAGCTGACTCTTCCAGCAGTGATTGTCGGCTCCCTTGCTGTGGCTGCCATCATCAAGGCTCTGCTCCCGGAAAGCTTCATGACCATGATGCTCAGCGCTGTCGGGGGCAAAACCCTCACTGACATTGAGCAGTTCAATCCTGGCGATCCTTATCTGCTGAGCGTTGAAAACTTCATTAACGCCCTGCACTACACCCTCTTTGAGCCGCTTAGCTACAGCAAGAACTTTCCTTTTGTTCTGCCTTCAAGCAGCAGCGCTCAATCCTTTGGTGTTGCAGTCAGCGTTTATGAGCGTATCAGCATCATGGCCATACCTTTTGCCTGGCTGTCCTTTGCGCCTCTGCTGAAAGCTGTAAGAGCCCGGGCTGGAAAAGGTATCAGCCTGATGACCCTAGCTTCCCTGGCTGCAGCCGCCCTCTATGCCTGGGGTTCTTTCTATCTGTATGGCGTCGGTGCTGCACAGAGCGCCCCGGCCTCGTCCGCTGTAATGCTGGCCAGCGCCCTGACCGTCATGGCTCTGTTCTCCAGGGACAGCAGCACCACAGTTGCCGGGACTGACAGGCCTGCCCAGGACAGTAAGACAGGCATATCAGAAACGGCAGACAGCAGCATGAATACTGTTGTTTTTGTGCTGACCATGTTCCTTGCTCTAAAGAGCATTGTCATCGGCATGATGCTGCCTTTTGCATGGGGTCCGGGCAGTATGGCTGGCCAGTTTTTAAGGTCGGCAAATCTTGATGCCATGCTCTACCTTGACCAGCTGTTTAACTCCATAAGCTTCTGACCTGCAGACATGTGCCTGCGTCAGCTGACTGCGGCACCATTAATAAGCCCAAACCTGAGATAAGAACATGAACTCTGTAATCAAACTGTTTGAGAAAGGCCCGGCCGGGAATATTGCTGCCTGCTTTCTGCTGTTTGTAATTACTCTGGCAGCAGAGCTGCTGGTCTTTAACCATCACTTCTTCTTTGGCCGGGTCTCAGGCTCTGGATATGATCAGATAGCCTTTGAAATACCAGTAAGCAAAGAACATGGCGCCAGGGTTGTGGTCATGAGCTCTGAAAACAATGAACTGACCCTTAACTCGGTAAACAGCCGTCTTGCCAACATCATGCTCACTACTACCCTCAATGATGAACGAGTCATTACTTTCACTTTTCAGGCCCGTGAGCAGAACGGTCAGTTCATTACTCTGGGCGCCACCAGAGTCAATCCCGGCCGCCATGACCAGAGAACAGCTCTCATCCATCTCAATCATGCAGACTCTGAAAAGACTTTCTCTGCAGTCAGGATTACTGCATCCAGTCCCAATCCTTTCATCATTGGCATCACGAATATTGACTTTAATGCCCCTGAAAAGCTGCACTTTTCATGGATCAGAGTGCTTGTGCTCTTTATGGCTGCCTCTGCCCTGTTCTTCATCAGAAGATACCAGGTATACCTGATTGTTTTTGATGAGAGCAGGCGCGCTCACAAAGCCATGAACTATGTGGTCATTGCCTGTGCTGCATGCATATGCACCCTGTTTTTCATGGCAACCAGCCCTTATAACACCAGGGCCTGGGCCTTTGACTTCAATGGTGAGGGGCTTTATCCCTTTAACAATGAAGAGCGCACCATGCTTTATCCTCTGCCTCAGACAGTTGAGGAGAACAATCTTGCAGGCCCATACGAGCAGCTGCTGTCATCTCTGCTCAAAGGAAAAGTCAGCATTAACGTGTTTGTTGATCCCAAACTCGCCACCCTTGAAAACCCATGGGATCCGTCAGCACGCGATGCCGCCGGTACACGCTACACCTGGGATCGGCCTTACTACAATGGCCAGTACTTTGTTTACTTCGGTCCAGCTCCTCTCATCATGGTTTATGCCCCATGCTACGCCCTGACCGGCATGATCCCGTCTCCGGCCCTGTCTGTATATCTGCTTGCCATGATGGCTGTGCTTTCTGTTCTATGGGCATACAGAGTCCTGGTACGTACCATGGTGCCATACCCCAACCTGCTTATGTATATGCTGGTACAGGCTGCAGCTCTCAGTGGAACACTGATCTGGCTTATCCAGATTGGTCTTAGCTTCTACTACCTGCCATACCTGGCGGCCATGACCTGGATGTCACTTTATGTGGGCAGTCTGTACTCTCTTTTCAGACCGGTTTTATCCCCGGATGAACACCGCCCGCGCAGTCAGTTACAAACCAGAACGCTGCTGCTTCTGGCCGGTATCAGCGTCCCCATGCTGGTGTGGTCACGACCTCTGGCCCTTGCAGCTCTTCTGGCACTGAGCATACCTGCCATCATCCTGCTGGTAAGAGAAAACTACAGCTTACGCAAAGACCAGTCAGCAGCTGATCTTTCCCAGCCCCGCATCAACTACACAGCCGCGCTTAAAGACGCCATGTTTGCCCTGGTCCCTGTAATGGTCGGCGCCGCTGTGATTATGTACTACAACTATGTACGTTTTGATTCAGTGACAGAGTTTGGTCAGACCTACCAGTTCACAGGAGACGACGTGAAGTCAAAAGGACTTTTCTTCGGATGGGCTCATCTGCGCTCTGCTGTGTACTACTTCCTGTTTGAGCCCCTGGACTATATCAGGGAGTTTCCTTTCGTATTCGCCAATATCGACCACTATTACGATCATGGAAACCTGGTCATGGACTTTGACCGTGTTTCTCTCTTCTCAATACCTGTCTTCTGGTCTCTGTTTCTGATGATGCGCTCAAGAAGGGCAATGCTTGAGTGCAGTATCCGTCATATACGAATCTCTAAACACCTCAATGACACACCGGGCTTTGATATTCAGCTCAAAGTCATGGAAAAGCGCATGAGCATGCTCAAAGCCACAGCTTTTCTGACTGCATTTGCCATTGTTTTCCTTGTTTATCTGTCCTACTACAACGCAGCTGTGCTCAGTCGCTATCTGTGCGAGATGGCAACTGCAGGATCTTACCTGGCCGTAGTTCTGGTTCTTCTCAACACAGGATTCATGAGTTCTGGCACTGCTACTGTGCCGCATGTTGAGTCATCCTGCAGTAAGTCTGCTGTGACCGGGCCGTTACCGCAGGCTTTAGCAGGCACCAGCTGGAGCTGCTCACTGATTTACGGTCTGACCGTCTTCCTGCTGCTCAAGTCCCTGCTGATTGGTTTGCTGCTGCCTTTTACCAGCACCTACGAGCTGCTGCTTGATCTGGGCACAGCCTTTAATGAGATGAATCCGGGACTGATGCTTGATATGTACAGGGTATTTACCCCATTTGGCCAGTAGCAGCAGACCTGCCACAGAGAGTTGAACAAGTGCGGTCGACTTTCTCACTGAGCATGTAAACACCGGAAATGACTGTAACAGCACTCGAAAGACAGAGCTCTAATGCAATGAAATCAATCCATAACAACAGGACTCCAATTGAGACAGTACCCATGAAAGCCTTTAACAAATTACTCTCAGGTGAACCTGCAGGAAGCCTCATTATCGGCGCACTGATACTGTTTCTGTCCCTTGCTGCCGAGCTTCTGGTCTTTAACCATCACTTCTTTTATGGCAAGTCAGGTCAGGACTCTTTTGCCCATCGCGCTTTTGAGCTGCCGGTTCATGAACAGTACAAGGTCCGTGCTCTGGTTATGAACGGAGAGGCAAACGAGCTTACTCTCAATGACCTCAGGCAGAAGATTGCCAATGTCCAGCTGACTACCACAGCCAACTACGGTAAAGCCGTCACCATGACACTCCATGTACGCTTTGAAGGTGATGATTTCAGGCCGGTCAGCTCAACCAGAATCAATCCGGCCGACACCGACCAGAACACAGCTCTGCTGCATCTGAACAACAGCGACTCTGACAAAGTTGTTACCGGACTGAAAGTTACTGCTACAGCCAACAGCGCATTCATCTTTGCACTGACCGGCCTTGAGATTAACGTTACCGAGCCTCTGAACCTGTCATGGGTACGCATGCTGGGCATGATGGCCATTCTGGGAGTTTTCTGCGCCGTTTTGCGCTTCAGACTGTACCGTCTGGTCTTTGATGAAAGCCGTATCGCCCACCGTGTAGCTGACTATGGCGTACTGGCTCTGGCTCTTGGCATCTGCACTTTCTTTTTCTGGGCAACCCATCCTTCCAACTGCCTTCCATGGATATTCGATGTTAATGGTGAGGGCGTATACCCTGTCACCAGCCTTGACCGTACTCTGCTTTACAAACTGCCGGAAAGCATCGAGGAGACCAGCAATGCCGGAGCCTACGATCAGCTGCTGGCCGCCCTGCTCAAAGGCAAGGTAAATATCAATGTCTTTGTGGATCCTGCTCTCAAAGCAGTTGATAACCCATGGGATCCATCAGCAAGAATTCTTTCAGGAGCCAGATACACCTTCGATCGCCCTTATTACGAGGGACGTTACTTTGTCTATTTTGGTATTGCTCCCCTGATTATGGTTTTCGCCCCGGTCTATGCCCTGACGGGTATGGTGCCCTCTCCGGCCCTGTCCATGTATCTGATGAGCATTATGGCAGTGATGGCCCTGCTCTGGGCATACCGTACAATGGTCAGGGTATATGCAGCTCGTCCTAACATGCTCATCTACATGTCAGCCCAGGTCGCGGCCATGTGCGGAACCCTGATATGGATGCTCTATGTGGGACTGAGCTTTTACTACCTGCCATACCTCGCTGCCATGACATGGCTGTCTGTATTTCTTGCGTCCCTGTATTCTTTGCTTACTCCGGCTCGTCATTCCGGTAAAGAGCCGACAAACAGTACCCTGCGTACCAGGCTGATGCTCCTTGTTGCAGGCATAAGTGTGCCCATGCTGGTCAGTTCACGTCCTCTGGTGCTGATTTTTATGATTGTTCTGAGCATCCCGGCCATAGCTCTCATCATCAGAGAAAACTACACGGACAGGGATACTCAGCTGCAGCCACAAGTCAGCCACACCAGACGCCTGCTGAGCAGTCTGCAGCTCTCAGCTATGCTCAAGGACAGCCTGTTTACCGCAGTTCCTGTCCTGATCGGCGCCGTGCTGATTATGTACTACAACTACATAAGATTTGACTCCATAAGCGAGTTTGGTCAGACCTATCAGTTTACGGGTGATGACGTGCGTTCCAAGGGAATAGTGTTTGGCATTGCCCATCTGAAAAACGTGCTCTTCAACTTCTTTGCCGAGCCACTGGTATGGGTCCGTGAGTTCCCTTTCGTTTTTGCCAACAGCACAAGCTATAACGATTACGGAAACATGCTAAGCGACATGGACCGTATCTCCCTGTTTACTCTGCCTGTCTTCTGGTCCCTGTTCCTTGCCTTAAGAAGCCACAGAACACTGTCAGCTCTTGCTGCCGGCCTTCCATCTTCAGGCAATGACCAGGAGATGACGGCTCGTATGACCATGGCTTCAAGGCGCACCTCAGCCCTGCGTTACTCCACTGCTCTGACTGCAGCAGCCATGGTTTTCCTTGCTTACCTCTCCTACTACAACGCAGGTTTGTTCAGCAGATATCTGAACGACATAGCCACCCCTTGCTCATACCTGGCTCTGGTGCTGACTGTACTGAACTTTGGTACTCAAAGAGCAGATACCCATGTGACTGCAACTCCAGTAAGCGCATACAGCAGCACAACGGGCAGCATGGACAAAAGCTGCACGGACAGCTCATATTCATGGTCACACTCAGCTCTCTATGCTCTGGCCATGTTTCTCCTGCTTAAGACTGCAGCCATCGGTCTGCTCATTTCTTTCAGCTACAGCTACAACATCCTTCCACATATGGGAACCATTTTCAATGAAATGAACCCTGAGCTGATGGTGGATATGTACAGGATTTTTACTCCATTTGGACACTGATCGCCCTCAGCAGACCTCTCAGCCATCACTGATGTCGATTCAGTCTTACCAGACTGTGTCTCTGCCTTAAGTGTCCGGTCTGTCTGTGTGCGCTTTGCCAGGAAAAAGGAAAATGGATAAAAACAAAGAAAGCAAAAACAGGATAAACATCAATGACCTGCAGCCTGAGGACCATGACTTTGTCTCATGGGTAAAACCATTGAACAATGAGTTTACCCCCGCAGGAATGGCCGCATTACTGTCAGGCAAGGCGTCCAATACTCAAAATGCGTGGGGCTCTTAAGATAAGAGCGTTCAGAGCTGACAGGCGTTTGCAGGCATGCATTGAGCACTGCAGGCAGCTGCTGACAGCCGGTCACTGACTCTCAAAGGCAGACGGCCGCCCTTATGGGCGGCCGTCTGCATGATGGCGCGATGAGGTGGATCAGGAGGCGATTATGTTGTGGCGGCGACGACGACGGCTGGAGCACAGAGGATTGGCGCACATAAGAGCTGTGCCAGCCTTGACCTTCTTTTTGTAACGTACAGGGAAGCCGCAGTCTGGACACTCGTCTACTACCGGTACTCCCGGCACAATGAAGTCGCACTCAGGCCAGCTGTTGCAGCCATAGAAAGTACGTCCTGAGCGGGCACGACGGCGCTCGAGCTGACCTCCCATGCATGAAGGGCAGCTGATCTCCTCAACTGTATCCTCCTCACGGTAAGTGTAATTGCAGTCAGGATAGCTGGTGCAGCCAATGAAAAGACCGTAACGGCCCTTTTTGACAGCCAGAGGCGAGTTGCAGTCAGGGCACAGGCTCTCAAGGGTCCTCATGACAGTAACGGCGCTCAGATGGCTCGTAAAGTAGCGCATCTTGCAGGCTGGATAGCAGGAACAGCCCAGGAAGCTGATGCGCTCATTTTTGCGCAGCACCAGACGGCCATTGCCACAGGCAGGGCAGTTGTCGCCCTCCTTGAGCATCATTCTGTTATAGCGATCAAGTTCAGCCTGGCTGAGCTCAGGCCCCTCCTCCACATAATGAGGAGTAAAGACCCTGCCGGCATTATCAGCCCCGTCTGCGGCACCTGCATTGCTGTCAGCTGAGGCCGCACCGTCCCCGGCACTGCCCTCGGAGGCGGCTGCAGCACGGGCTGCGCCATCAGCCAGAATGCGGGCCACGGCTGTTCTTTCATCAACAGGCTCATCATCAAGGCCCAGCACTGCACTGGCGACATCCTCCTGACCATCATCACTCAGGCTTACCTCAGTGTCCTTCTGAACATCACTGATAAGACGGGTCAGAATGATACGGGCACTGCCTGCAGCACTCTGGGTATCCACAGCCTCTACCCCATGAGCATAAGCACCAGCATCAGCATCGCTGTTACCGCCATCAGCTAACCGGGCGGCGCCCTCGGTCGCTGCGGCAGCATCAGGCACGGCTGCGCCCGAGGTGCTGGCTGCGGTGCTGGCTGCGGTACTGGCAGCTGCTGCCCCGGCCTTGAGCTCTGCGTCGGTTGCATGGTCGGCAGCGGCTGTGCTGTCAGCTACTGGGGCGGCGCCGCCGGCTGTCTTCTCAGGGGCAGAGGTGGTGCATTCAGGCAGCTGGCGTGACGGTTTGCCGTGGCCGCTGTTTTCATCTTCAAGAGACTGAGGCTCAATGCTTACGGCTAATGAGTCTGTCTGCATGGATGAAATGTCCTGATTGTTTTCCTGATTAGACATGGTCGCTACTTACCTGCTGATACTGGCTGTGGGTGTGGATAAACTGCATGGGGCCTTGCGGGCTCTTGCGTGGCTTTGCGGGCTCTTGCGTGGCCTTGCTGGCTCTTGCGTGCTCTTTCAGGGCCTTGCGGGATGGGGACAGGCTGTTGCTGTGGGTTTTGCCATGGCTGTTAAGCCAGGTGGTCAGCTGTGTCGCCCTCAATTACGGGCGCACATCATACCAGTCTTTTGCAGGGGCGGCACAAAAGCCAGAGCTTAAATTACCTGCAGCTGCGCCCGCCCCTTAATGCATGCGGGCTCATGGCCGCTACAGTGTTTTGCCTGTGCCGGGCAACATGTATTACAGGCAGGAGAGCGGCTCGCAGCTATGCGAGGTACGCTGACATGGGAGGCTCGCAGCCATGGGAGGCATGCGGCCATGGGAGGTGAGTTCTGGCTGGGACTCTTGCGGGGAAAGGGCACACAAAATTGCAGAAACAGGCGGTTTTACGGCAATCGTGGGGCAGACCTGGCGGTGCTTATGGTGAAATGGGCAAATGGTTATGGCCATGATCGGGCATATCAGGGCTGTCGGGGTGATAAGAAAAGACCGGCTTTTTACGCCAGCCCGACAGGCATGGTAAAATTGCTGGATTAATATCAGATTGTTGAGGCATTTGCATAATATGGCAGTTCGTGAAATCGTTATATATCCTGATGACAGACTTAGAAAGCATGCTGCTGAAGTTACCGTCTTTGATGACGAGCTCAAGGAGCTGGTTCAGGATATGTTCGACAGCATGTACCACTACGAAGGTATCGGACTTGCTGCCCCTCAGATCGGTGTAAGCCGCCGTGTAGTTACCATCGATATCGTGGATGGTGATGCTCAAGTCGAGGAGAACCACAACCGCATCGTTCTTATCAACCCTGAAATCGTCTCCCGTGAAGGCACTACAGTCTACAAAGAGGGCTGTCTGTCCGTTCCTCAGTGCTATGAGGATGTAGAGCGTGCCGAGAAGATTGTTCTTAAGGCCAAGGACGCTGAGGGCAATGATCAGGAGTTCCATGCCGACGGCCTGCTGGCTATCTGCATGCAGCATGAGCTCGATCATCTCAATGGCCACGTCTTTGTGGACCACATCAGCACCTTAAAGCGCGACCGCATCACCAAGAAGATGGTTGCCCTCAAGAAAGAAAGGGAAGCTGAGGCTCTCAATAAGCAGTAATTCCCATGGCCCGGCACGTACGGGACTTATCAGGGACCTCACCTCACGCCTGCTGTCGGCATCAGCCCGTTGAGCAGGCTGTTTTGTCTTTAAACAGACCTGCCGCAGCCGCTGCAGGCGCTGCATGGCTGGCCCCATGGGCGCTGCAGGCGCAGCGCGGCAGCGGCCGCTGTCGCAGCGGCTGCTGTAGCGGGGTGGGGACCGGTTTAAGGAAAGAAGGAAAGTAAGTTTTAATGTCAGAAAGAATTATTTTTGCCGGTACTCCTGAGTTTGCAGCCGGGCACCTTAAGGCTCTGCTGGAGGCAAAGTTCAATATTGTGGCTGTCTACACTCAGCCTGACCGCCCGTCAGGACGCGGTCACAAACTCACTCCAAGTCCGGTAAAGGCTCTGGCGCTGGAACACAATATTCCTGTTTTCACTCCCCTGAACTTTAAGGAAGAGGCCGACAGGGCTGAATTTGAAAGCCACAATGCCGACCTTGCCATTGTCGTGGCCTACGGTCTGATTCTTCCAGAGCGCGTGCTCAATGCCCCGCGCCTCGGCTGCATCAATGTACACGGCTCCCTGCTGCCTCAGTGGCGCGGTGCCGCCCCGGTACAGCGCGCCCTGCTGTCAGGTCAGCCTGTAACCGGCGTGACCATCATGCAGATTGTCAAAGAGCTCGACGCCGGTGACATGCTCTTTAAAAAGGAAATGGCCATTGAGCCTGATGACACCTCCGGCAGCCTCTTTGAGCGCATGGAAAAATGCGGCGCTCAGGCTCTGGTCGAATGCCTGCCTGATGTACTGGCCGGCTCAATCAATCCTGTGCCTCAGAATCCTGATGAGGTCACCTATGCCCAGAAGCTGTCCAAGGATGAAAGCCCGCTTGATTTTGCCCGCAGCAGCGCAGCTGATCTGTGCCTGAAGGTGCGAGGTCTTAACCCGTGGCCTGTAGCCACCATGACTCTTGATGATGTGGTCTACAAGGTCTTTGGTGCCAGTGAATTAAACGATGAGCAGCGTGCCGCCCTGCCTGACAGCTCCGATCTGCCGGCCGGTGCCATTGTCTGCACCGATGACACAGGCATTGTGGTCAAATGTGCTCAGGGCATGCTTGCTCTGACCACCATTCAGGCTCCGGGCAAGGGCCGTGTAGCTGCAGCTGATTTTGCCCGCTCCCGAAAAGATGTCTTCTTAAGAGGTAAGTGCTTTGCCTAAATTTCAACGCTCCCGTTCCAGCAGGAATAACCGTCCTCATGTTGAGGCCATAGGCGCCGCTGCCCGTGCTGCAGCTGCCCGTATTGTGGCCGCTGTCGAAGAGGGTCAGTCCCTGAGTGAGGCCTTTCCTGTCTACTGCGCTGAATTTGATGCCCGTGATACCTCCTTTATCAAGGAAATTGTCTACGGAACCTTAAGACACCGCCGTCTGCTCATGGGCACCTTAAGACCCATGTTTGACTACAAGATTACCGAGCGCCACCGCATTGTCATTGCCCTGCTGCTCACCGCTTTCTATCAGATAGTTTTCATGCGCGTGCCTGTGCATGCCGTAGTGGCTGCTACAGTAAGCGCCTGCGGTGATGTTGGCCGCCGCTCCTTTACCTCACTGGTAAATGCCATTTTGCGCCGCTTCCTGCGTGAGGGCGCTCATCTGGTTCACACCACTGAGGCTGCTGTGGAATTTTCCTTCCCTGACTGGCTTTATGAGAATCTGA
The DNA here is from genome assembly GCF_023050955.1 of Anaerobiospirillum sp. NML120511. Taxonomy (NCBI): domain Bacteria; kingdom Pseudomonadati; phylum Pseudomonadota; class Gammaproteobacteria; order Aeromonadales; family Succinivibrionaceae; genus Anaerobiospirillum; species Anaerobiospirillum sp. NML120511. Next base: position 35,220 of record NZ_JALKIK010000002.1, on the reverse strand, counting down.
CTGCCTCCTATGGTGAGGAGATCAGCCGCGACATTCTCAGACAGTCCAATGAAAAGGCCCCGCTGTTCCTGCGTGTGGAAAACTCCAAGATCAGCACTGAAAAGTTCTTAAGCGATCTCAAGGAGCGTAACATTGAAGCTCAGGGCTTTGAAATCTGCCCTGGTGCCGTACTGCTTACCAATGCCACCAATGTCTTTGACATTCCTGGCTTTGCCGAGGGTATTTGTACCGTTCAGGACATTTCCGCCCAGCTGGCCGCCTCACTGTTAAAGCTCAGTGACAGCAGCACCCTGCGCGTGCTGGACTGCTGCTGTGCCCCAGGCGGCAAGACAGCTCACATTCTTGATCTGTCCCCGGACAGCAAGGTGACAGCCCTTGATGTGGATGCTGCCCGCATTGAGCAGACCCGCTCCACCTTAAGCCGCCTTGGCCGTCTTGATCACGTGGATCTGCGTGAGCTTGATGCCCGGCACCTTGAAAGCCTTGAGGGTAATTTTGACCGTATTCTGGTCGATGCCCCATGCTCAGGCACAGGTGTGATAAGACGCCACCCTGACATCAAGTGGCTGCGCCGCAAGAAGGATATTGCCTCCCTGTGTGAGATTCAGGCCCGTATTCTTGATGCTGCCTGGGACAAACTTACCTCAGGCGGAGTCCTGCTCTACACCACCTGCTCTATTCTCAAAGAGGAAAATGACGCTCAGGCTCAGGCTTTCCTGAGCCGTCATGCCGACGCCACCCTTGACCCGGTCACCGTAGGCGGTATCACTTCAGATACCCTGCAGCGCCTGCCAGGTCAGGACCAGGGAGACGGCTTCTTCTACGCCCGCTTTATCAAAACCTGATAAGGCTCAATAAGGGCCGGCCTGTGCAGCTGCAGACAGCTGCCTATGGGCTGCAGCCCTGCAGGGCGGCCTGCCACTCAGGCCGTCTTCTTAATATGAAAACAGCCCCTGACATCAGGATTATTTGTCCTGAAACGGTCGCAGCGGCGGCGCTGCAGTACAGATTCTTTACCTCCCTCAGGCAAAGACGGCTGCGCCCTGATGCCTGCACCGGCCAGCGCCCTGTGCCGCAGGGCCGGAACAGCCGGCCCTGACAGCCAGCCATGCTGGCGTTGCCGGTACGGCGCTCAGAGGCTTGTTTTCACATGCCACAGGTTTATTGAGGCCCACAGGCCAGGATAACATTTATGAGAATCATCATTATCGGTGCCACCACGGTTGGAACAGAGCTTGCCGAGTATCTGGTCCAGGCCGGGCATGCCGTTACTTTGATTGACACTCCTTCTGAGGAGCTCTCACAAATTGCCAACCGTCTTGATCTGAGAGTGGTTCAGGGCGATCCGACCTGGCCATCCGTGCTGCGTGAAGCCGGCGCCCGTAATACCGAGCTGCTGGTAGCCACCTCTCCTCAGGATGAAATCAACATTGCCGTGTGCTCGGTAGCCTCGGCTCTGTTTACCATTCCCCGCAAAATTGCCCGTATCCGTGCTCCCGATCTTTTAAGTGAGCAGGACAAGCTCTTTGGCCCTAATGCCATTCCTATCGATCACATCATCTCTCCTGAGCGCATCATGGCTGATGCCGTGATTGACCTTATGGATCTGCCAGGAGTCAATGCCCTGCATACCTTTGCCCGCGACCGTCTGCTCATTACCAGCGTAACCTGCACCAGAGGCGGCAAGCTGCTGGGCGCTGAGATCATGGATCTTGAAAATTATGACGGCCGCTGCCGTGTGCTGGCTGTCTACCGCAATGGCGAGCTCATTGCCAAAATGGAGAATGAAACCCTGCTTGAGGGTGATGAGGTCTTCTTCTGCTGTGAGCGTACCCGTGCCCTTAACCTTATCGGCGCCCTGGTACCTCTCAAGCCTAATGGCAAGAACGCCGTAATTCAGGGCGGTTCCCATATATCCGATGCCATTGCCCTGCGCATGAGCCAGCGCTATAACGTCAAGCTTATCGAGCCTGACCCACGCCGTGCCCAGCGCCTTACCGAACGCTTCCGTGACAGCAATGTGGAGCTGTACTGTGCCGATGCGGCCAATATGGACTTCATCATGGAAGAAAAGATTTACCAGACTGATACCTTTATTGCCGCTGCGCCTAATGAAGAGAGCAATATCATGTCTGCTCTGATGGTACAGCGTCTTAACAAGGTAAGGACCATTGCCATTATCCGCCAGGCCTCCTTCCAGGATATTGCTCAGGCCGGCAGTGAGATCGACGCCATCATTTCCCCACGTGAGGCTGTTATCTCGGCCCTGCTCTCCAATATTCTTCAGGAGGGTGTAGAGAAAATGCGTATCTTCCGTCAGGGAGATTCCGAGGCCCTTGAACTGCTTGTTCAGGGAAGCCGCCGCTCCAGTTATGTGGTAGGCCGCAAGGTAGAAGATCTCAATCTGCCAGCCGGAGTGCGCTTTGGTATGGCCCTGCGCGACAAGCTGGTGGTCAAGATGGACGAAAACTTCGTCTTTGAAGATGGCGACCGCGTTCTGGTCTTCCTTACCGATCGCATGCAAATGCGTGCCCTGGTCAAACTGTTCAAACCACGCCCGTTCTGGCTGCCACGCTGGTAGCCCTCCTGCCCCGTCTGCACCTGATGGCAGAGCCTGCATGGCCTGCCAGCGGGCGCAGATCAGGGGCAGCAGCGCCGCGTGATGTGCGCCGTGTGCCGTGCGCACAGCCGTACGCGCTGCGGCGCCCGGCTGCCCGGGCTGTGAACTCAGATTATGTCCTTTACTGCTATGGTTATCAATCTTTTTGCCGTCTGCCGCCTGCTGGGACCTGCTCTCATAGGCATGTCAGTAATAGGCCTTATCCCTACAGTGTATGCTCTGGTGTCCACCACCGAGGGTGCTTTCAGCTTCGTGTTCATGACTGTCATTGCCTTTGTTATGGGAAAGATCATGACAATAATGGGAAGACGCGCCTCGAGCATCAATATCACCATACGTGAGCTCTTTTTATTCACAGCATCGCTGTGGTTGCTCAGTACAGTTATAAGCGCCATTCCTATTTATGTGCTGCTGCCTGATGTCGATTATGCCGGTTCTTTCTTTGAGGCGGCCTCAGCCCTGTCCACCACGGGCGGTACCGCTATTGTCAATCTCGATGACAGACCGGCAGCCATTTTGCTGTGGCGCTCCATGCTGCAGCTGATGGGAGGCATAGGCTTCGTAGTGATAGCCGTAGCCGTTCTGCCTCAGGTGGCCATGGGTGGTATGAATATCTTCAAAACTGAATCCACCTCCTTTGAAAACTCCAGCAAGTTCACCCCGCATATGAAGACCATGTCTCTTGCCATTTTGGGCTGGTACCTGGTCACTCTGGTGCTGTGCACCATTGCTTACATTATCGGTGGACTTGATTTCTTCACGGCCATTAATGCCGCCGCATGTACCGTTTCTACCGGCGGCATGATGCCTACTGATGCCTCCATGAACGGTATGTCGCCTTTTGTTCATTACAGCGCCATCCTGTTCATGTTTATCTCAAGCTGCCCTTTTACCGTAATCATCGCCGGTATCAGTGGCAATATGCACAAGCTGGTCAGCGATGAGCAGGTGCGCTCCTACTTTCTCTTTACTCTGGCCATGTCCTTTATCGTGGCCGCCACACTGTATTTCAAAAATGAATACGACCTGGAGCGCGCTTTGCGTGTTGCCATGTTCAATGTGGTATCCGTTCTCTCGTCCTCAGGCTTTGCCCTTGAAGACTTTACTCTGTGGAACCCGATAGCCACAATGCTCTTCCTGCTGATGCTTCCTCTGGGCGGCTGCTCAGGCTCCACCTCAGGCGGAATCAAATTCTTCCGTCTTTGTGTGTTTGTCTCCCTGTTCCGCACCCAGATGATCAAAAGTATTCATCCGCACCGTGTCATATATCCGCGCTTTAACGGTCATCCTATTGATGCGGCCACTATCCACAGCATCATAACCTTCTTTGCCGCCTACATTGTGTGCGCCCTGGTCTCAAGTTTGATAGCTGTAGCCATGGGACTTAATCTTACCGATGCCATTACCGCCTCCATAAGCTGCCTGTCCAACATCGGTCCTGCCATGGGTCCTGAGCTGGGCCCAAGCAACAGTTTTGCTAATCTGGATGGTGGCCTGCACATTCTTCTGGGTCTTGACATGATCCTGGGCAGACTGGAAATCATTCCGGTACTGCTGTGCCTGACCCGCATCTTCTGGCGTGCCTGATGCCCATGGGGCCCGGCACCGGAGCTGCACTCCGGCCGGGCGGCCCCTGGCATCAGCGATAAAAAAAGCCGCACATCTCATGACGTGCGGCTTTTTTCATGCCCGCTCCTGCAGGCACTGCAGGCCAGGACAACCTGCAGCCTGCGCCTTAGCGGCGCTGATTCTGCTTTTCGCGGCGGTTTTCCATAACCTTGTCGGCATCAGGAACAGGCATGCCCAGAGGCAGCTCAGCAGGAGCACCCACGATGGAGCGGGTAATCTTCTCGATGCTGACAATGCGTACCTTGATTGGGTCACCAAGACGGAAGGCCACTTTGCCCATATAGGTAACCTGACCGTTGACGGTGTCGAAGTCCACGATATCACGCTTTGAGATGATGAAGCTGGCAGGTACGAAGATAAAGGCACCATTGGCCATGAGGATAACGCGCAGACCACCACGGACCACATCAAAGACCTCGGCATCGAAAACAGTCCTGTTTTCCATATCAGGATAGAGGTAGTCAGCGTACAGCCAGTCACGTACGGAGCGCTCGGCCATACGGTTGGTACGTCTGGCCTGGTTCATGACCATCAGAGTGTCTTCATCAGGCATTCTTGGATGCTCGTTTTCGCAAATTACTGACTTGATGAGACGGTGATTGATCATGTCACCATACTTACGGATAGGTGAAGTCCAGGTAGCGTAGTTCTGAACACCCAGAGCATAGTGAGGACCAGGATTGATCATCATCTGGGAGTATTCCTGATGCTTGCGCATCATATTGTCCAGATAGGTCTTCTCCAGGGAGTTGGCGTAACGGCGGGCAGCACAGAAGCCAGGAATATCTCTTAAGGCCTCTTCAGTGGTGTTAAAGCCGTTGGCGGCCAGAAGCTCAACCACATCAGCAAGCTCTTCTTCGACAAAGCCGGTATGGGTATTGAAGATACCGGTGTTGAGATGCTGGGCAAGGAAGTTGCCGCAGGCCACGTTAGCGGCGATCATGCACTCTTCAACAATCTGGTTGGCAATACGGCGGAAGTTGATCTCAATGCGGTCCAGAGCGCCCTCTTCAGTAAGGATAAACTCGTAATCAGGACGGGTTCTGAAGGCAGCCAGCTCATTGGTTCGGTAGTTATCACGTACATGGGTAAGCTCCACCAGATCGCTCAGTACCTTTTTGATGGTCTCATCAGGATTGAAATTGCTGGTGTCGCCATTTTCAATGTAGTCAGATACATAGTTGTAAACAAGCTTGCCGTGAGACTTGATCATGGCCAGCTTGAACTGGGTATCGTCGGTGGCAATGGTACCGTCTGAGAGCACGTGGATAATGCCTACCAGAGCCGGGCGCTGTTCGCCCTCACGCAATGAGCACAGATTGTCAGCCAGTTCACGAGGCAGCATTGGGATATTGCGGCCTGGCAGATAGATGGAGAAAGCACGACGGGAGGCTTCCTTGTCCATCTCGGAGTTCTCATCTATGTAGCCGGTAGGATCAGCAATGGCTACATAGAGCTTAAAGCCATCATCAGTCTTTTCGATATACAGAGCATCGTCCATATCTTCAGTCTTTTCGCTGTCGATAGTGACGAAAGGAATATCGGTAAGATTTTCACGTGGCAGATCCTGCTCGTGAAACTTGAACTCTTCGGTAGATACAGGGGAGGCGTCTGGAAGATCAAGGGACTTGAGGCTTACTACCCATGGAGTGGTAGGGTCATCCTTGCTGGTGATGACTTCAGTAATGGCAGCACGGAAGAACTTGTCATTAAGGGCATGCTTCTTAAGAGTGCCCATAACCCAGTCACCTTCAGTGAGCTTGACGCTCTTGTCCTGACGCTGGTCGTCGGCAATAAAGCTCTGCTTGATGCTTGGCACATCAGGAATGATGTTGAGCTTGTTATTGACGAAAGCTACGCGGCCAACAAAGTGATCCTTGAGGGCGCACTCAATGAGAGTCTCAGGCTCAGCCTGGCTCTTGCCGCGCTCTTCATCGGTGGTAATGATGGCATTAACACGGTCACCGTTGATGACGTTCTTCATGAACTGAGGAGCAATGAAGTAGGATTCCTTTTCACCAGGTACTTCAAGAAAGCCAAAGCCACGGTCAGTGCCTTTGACAATACCCTCTTTCTTAACTTTTTCAGCGTTAAAACCCTGTTTTAAAGCCATTAACGCCGGATCATCAAATAACATACTCGCCCCTAAACTGCACCGCCGTCAAAGACCTCAGCCGATGGATCTGTCCACCAGGACCTGGAAATTGCAAACTGCGCAAAAACATGAGTTCAGCTGCCAGCAGCACCTTATTTGCAGCTGTTGCAGCCTTTAATTTACTGAGCCCGAATTATACAAGAAATAGGCGGTTTATATGCCATTTCTTGACCTTAATCACGGATAAATTACCAAAAACAGCACATAAATCGCCCCTTTTGTGCTATCAGCACTTTGTCACCGCCCGCTCAGGCCATCTTACGATGGCGCTGGCAGCGCTGTGCCGCAGGCTCCGCATGAATGCCCCGACTGCACAGCACAGCAGGCACGCCTGCACGCTGCTTCAGGCGGGCGGGCTTTGCACGCTGCTGCACGCCCCGCAGCACTGCGGCCGGCACGGCCGCTGCCGTGCCGCCGGGCACACCTTTGGCCCCTGCCGGGCGGGCCGGGTCTGCAGACATGACTGAAAATACCGTAAATCCGGGCATTTCGTGCCTCAGGCACGCTGAAAATGAGCTGCAGTTGACAGCGCTTTTGTCCTGAAAATTAATGATAAAATAGTGGGATTTTTGCAGGCCACAGGTCCTGTACAAGGAAAGGAAAAATTTCAAAATGATCAAAGACTGGATCAAAGAGGCCCGTCCCCAGACCCTCCTGCTGGGAGCAACCAACTGCGCCGTTGGCTGTGGCCTTGGCTTTTACTATGGCGCTGTAAATGCCTATAACATTGCAGCTGCCTTCCTGATTATCGTCACCGGCATGCTGTTACAGATTCTGTCTAATCTGGCCAATGATTATGGTGATGCCTTCAAGGGAGCCGACGGTGCCAACCGTCTGGGCCCTATCCGTGGTGTCATGACCGGCGCCATCAGCCTCAAGGCTCTCAAGCGCTTTATGGCCATTGTCACCATCATGCTCTCGGTTACCGGCATTACCGCCGTTTACATGACCCTGGGCAATGACTCCCATGCCTTTGCCTGGTTCGTTTTCCTGGGCGTAATCTCCATTCTGGCCGCTATCTTATACACCCTTGGTGTGTCCTACGGCTACCGTGGCCTTGGCGACGTCAGCGTTTTCCTCTTCTTTGGCGTGCTGGCCGTAATTGGCCCGCAGCTGATGATCACCAATGCCTCAGGCAGCGGTTTTGAAATCTATCCTGACACCATTATGCTCTGTCTGAGCGTAGGTGCAGGATCAGTGATGGTGCTGCACACAGCCAACATGCGCGACATTGCCGAAGATACCTTAAACGGCAAGCGCACCCTGGCCGTGCGTCTTGGCTACCGCCTGGCATCCATCTACCACGCCTTCCTTTTTGCCTGCGTACTGGTGTTCTCATTCCTTGCCTGCTTTGTTTCCCACAAAGGCTGGGAAATCAGCATTCTGGCTCTGGCCTTAATCCCTCTGGCCTCATCAACATGGCGCACTATCCGCAATGCTCATGACGGCAGCAAGGTGGCCCCTGAGCTCAAGTACACCCTCATTGGCTGCTCCATCCATCACTTTGCCTGGATGATTGTGCTGCTCGTAGACTTCTGGGTCTACTACTGACCAGCCCCACAGCCCTGCACCCAGCAAAGCGACAGCGCCGCCCTGCCGCTGCAGGCTGTGCGGCCGTCTGCCGTCTGGCGGCCACAAAAAAGGCAGATCCTGTAATCAGGATCTGCCTTTTTTCATGGTCTCAGGTCAGGGCCAGCGCAGCCCTGGGCAGAGGCTGCCATGCCCTGGCATCTGGCCCTTTATTACTTCTGCACCGGAGTAGAGATACCGCTCTGGCGCAGCAGGGCGTCGACCTCAGGCTTGCGGCCACGGAAAGCAATAAAGCCCTGCATAGGGTCCTCAGCACCACCACAGGCAAGGATGTAGTCCTTGAAATCCTCACCGGCCCTGGCGTTGAAGATACCTTCCTCTTCAAAGCGGCCAAAGGCATCGGCAGCGAGCACCTCAGCCCACTTGTAGCTGTAGTATCCGGCTGAATAGCCGCCGGCGAAAATGTGGGTGAAGCTGTCAGGGAAGCGGGCATCGGCAAACTGTGGCACCACGGCTACCAGATCCTTGACCTCCTTTAAGATTTCGTAGACACGGGTACCCTTGTTCTGGTCGTACTCAAGGTGCAGTCTGAAATCAAAAAGACCAAACTCCAGCTGTCTTAACATGGCCATGGCTGACTCGAAATTACGGGCCTTTATCAGAGCATCGAGCTTTTCCTTTGGCAGCGGCTCGCCTGTCTTTTCGTGCGCAGACAGGAACTTGAGCACCTCTTCCTGCCAGGCATAGTTTTCAAAGAACTGGCTTGGCAGTTCTACTGCATCCCATGGCACACCGTTGATGCCGGAAACATCAGCAATGTCGATACGGGTCAGCAGCTGATTGAGACCGTGACCAAACTCATGGAAGAGGGTTACCACTTCATCATGGGTAAGCTGGCTTTCCTTGTCACCTACAGGAGGGGTGAAGTTGCACACCAGATAGGCTACCGGCAGCTGCAGGGAACCATCTGAACGGTAGCGGCGGCTCATAGCCTCATCCATCCAGGCACCGCCCCTCTTACCCTCACGGGCAAAGAGATCCATGTAGAAAGTGCCGATACGCGAACCGAAACGATCGTAAATATCGTAGCAGTTAACATCCTTATGCCAGACATCCACGCCAAAGTGAGGGCGGAATGAGACATTGTAAAGGCGCTCGGTACACTCAAACAGGCCGTTGATAACCCTGGAGACACCAAAGTAAGGACGCAGCTCCTGAGGATCATAGGAATACTGCTCCTGGCAAAGCTTCTGGGAGTAAAAAGCCACATCCCATGGCTCCAGATCACCCTCAAAACCGTTTCTGTGGGCAAAGTCGCTCAGCTCCTCTACTTCCTTGAGCCCCTGGGCATGGGAGCGCACAGCCAGATCCTTGAGGAACTCAATTACAGCCTCAGGAGTGTCGGCCATCTTGGTAGCAAGAGACAGGTGAGCATAGCTTTCATAACCAAGCAGCTGAGCCTCTTCATGGCGCAGGCGCATGATTTTGTCGATATTCTCCTGATTGTCCCACTTGCCGGCATCAGGGCCCTTGTCGGAGGCGCGGGTATTGTAGGCAACATACAGCTCACGACGCAGCTCACGGTTCTGCACGTAGGTCATGAAAGGCAGATAGGAAGGGATATCAAGAGTAAAGGCCATGCCCTGCAGACCGCGCTTTTCAGCTTCGGCACGGGCCTGCTTTATCTGGGCAGCAGGCAGTCCCTTAACCTCATTTTCGTCGGTTACATTGAGGACATAGGCCTTGGTGGCATCCAGAACATTATTGGCAAAGTCAGACTGCAGCTGGGAGAGCTCAGCGGCGATTTGAGCAAAGCGCTTCTGCTTGTCATCAGGCAGGTCGATACCGCTTAACTTGAAGTCGCGCAGGGAGTTTTCAATGGACTTGCGCTGGGCCCTGGTCAAAAGAGAGAAAGAGTCGGAGCGGCGAATCTTCTTGAGTACCTCGCAAAGTGGACGGTACTGACCAATAAAGGTGGAGTATTCGGCCATTAAAGGCAGGCAGCTGTCATGGGCCTCACGCAGCTCTTCAGTATTGCAGACGCTGTTGAGATGGGAGACCACTGACCAGATGCGGGACAGGCGGTCATCAGCCTCTTCAACAGGGGCAATTACATTGTCCCAGGTAGGATCGTTCTCATGAGTTTTGACTACAGACTTTACAGTTGCAATGCTGTTATCGATAGCTGTTTTGACAGCTTCTAAAACATGCTCAGGCTTGACGCTGGAAAAGTTTGGCAGTCCCTGTAAAGACAGCAGTGGGTTGGTTAAATGCTCGCTCATCTATAGTCCTCATGATTGGAAAAACCGGTCCTCAAAGCCACAGACAGACTGCCTTAAGACAGGCCGCCGGGCTGGCTGTAATCATATTAAAGCAAAAGCCGCGTACCTGCACAGGCTGTATCGATAAAGATCAGCGCCCGGCCCCCTGCTCACAGCAGTTACCCCGCCAGCTCCCCACTGAGCGTGGCCCAGGACCAGCCCAGGGCAGGGCAACCCCATGACCAGCCCAGTGGCACCCGTCCTGGCCGCACGGCCCATGCTGGTCGGCCAGCTGCCGGCCAGGGCGTACGGCCACTGGCAGGAGCGGCTGCATGGGACAGGCGGACGGGGCTGCTCAAAAGGGCAGCAGCTGTCTCAAATTTGCCTTATTCATGGTTCAGGTAAGTGCTCATAGATACATTACAGCCTGATTTGCGCCGTCTGGTTATTAGGTATAATATGTGTTCCCTCAAAGTTTATTATGCTTATTTGCATGCCGATTAACCGGCATGCAGTCGATGCGGTCAATCTAAGGAACTTACCAGTACGGCTGGGGTCTTAACAGTTAATGCAGCCTGCGCTGCTGATAATATTGCCCAGCAGCAGTTTCAGGATGTCAGGACCGCACATCTGAGCGCCCGCCCCTGCTGTGCAGGGCCTTACGGGCATGGCCTTACCGCCACGGCCTGACCATCAGTCAGGCCTTGATAATATATGGGGTATTGTGCGGACTGACGCCGCAGGCAAAGCTCCCCGTCACCAGAGCGCACTGAGCTGCGCCCTGCCGCAGGCATACCTGCAGGTAACGCCCGGCAGTCTTACACCCGTCTGAGGACAGACGCTGCAGGATGCAGCGTGGGATTTATCACTGCCCCGGCACCAACCTGCCCGGACAGCATCAAAACAGGTCATGGCGCCTGCCAGCTGGCAGGCGCCAGAGAGCAGACAGGACTGCCAGGCTGCTGCCAGGGCTGAGCCCTGTCAGGCCGCCTGTGGTCATGACGGGACATTGTCCCGATGTGACCATGTCCTGATGGGTCATTGTCCCGATGTGACCATATCCTGATGGGTCATTGTCCCGATGTGACCATGTCCTGATGGGTCATTGTCCCGATGTGACCATGTCCTGATGGGGATGGATAGAAAAGGATTTCTTACTTATGACAGACAATATTCAAGACGAATCACTCGACCTGCTGGAATCCCTCAAGGAACAGCTCAGAGAGCACGAGCTTGATGCCATGCTTATCCCTCATGATGACGAATACCTCTCAGGTGATCTGACTCCTGACTGCGAGCGCATTGCTACCCTGACCGGCTTTACCGGTTCAGCAGGCTATGTCTGTGTCAGCATAAGCCAGAAAGAAGAATTCCCTGTTGAGGTCAGCAGCCGCAAGGATGAGCACGAGATGCTTACCATTGACCGTGCTCAGGCCGTATTTGTTGACGGTCGCTACAAGGTGCAGGTCAAGGAGCAGGTAGACGGCTCTGTCTACAACAGCTTCAACTTTGCCGAGGTCAAACCTGCCGACTGGCTGGTAGCCGTGCTGCCAAAGAAGGCCCGTGTCGGCGTTGATCTGCGCTGCATCAGCTTCCAGTACTACAAACAGCTCAAAAAGGATCTGGAAATGTCCGGTATCGAGCTGGTAGCTCTTGAGGAAAACCTCCTTGATCTGGTGTGGAAGGACCGACCAGGCGCCGTATGCTCACCAGTTGAGATCTTCCCTGATGAATTCAACGGCTGCCCAAGTCTGCAAAAGCGTAAGAACCTTGCCAGGTCCCTGCGCGACCGTGGCCTTGATGCCACCATCATTTCCCGTCCGGAAACAGTCTGCTGGCTGCTCAACATCCGTGGACGTGACCGTGAATGCCTGCCTGTTATCAACTGCCGTCTGGTGGCCTATGCCAATGAGGCTGTTGAGTGGTACCTCAATCTTGATCATTTAAGCGATGAGGTTCAGGCCAGCCTTGAAGATCACGTAGGTCATATCGATATCTTCCCTGAGGCCGGTTTTGATGACGTGCTCGACCGTCTGTCCAACGCCAGCTGCAAGGTTTATGTCGACTCCCGCAGCACCAATGCTCACATCTTCCAGGCCCTTGAGAGCAAGGGTGCCCAGGTGGTTGAGGGCATGGGTCTGTGCGAGCTGCCAATGGCTACCAAGAACCCTACCGAGCTTGCAGGTGAACACAAGGCCCATCTTAAGGATGGCGTAGCCATGTGCCGCTTCCTTGCCTGGCTTGATGATGTTACCAAGCCTGAAAACATCACTGATGTTGAGGCCTATCTGCGCCGCGTTGAGGATCTTGATGAGGCCGTTCTGGCTGAAAAGGCTGAGAAATTCCGCAAGATTGAGGGCGATTACATTGAGCCTTCCTTTGCCACCATTTCAGCCCTCGGCCCTAATGCCGCCATGTGCCACTACAATCATGCCGAAGTAGCCGCACCACGCAAAATGGGTCACGATCCTCTTTATCTTATTGACTCTGGCAGTCAGTTCATGGAAGGTACCACTGACATTACCCGTACCGTACTGGTAGGTCCTGGTGTTACCGAGCAGATGCAGCTTATGTATACCCTGGTACTCAAGGGACATATTGCTCTGGCTTCAACAGTATTTCCACGCGGCACCTGCGGTCTGCAGCTTGATGCCATCGCCCGCCGTCCGCTGTGGTCTGAGGGCTTTGACTACGAACACGGTACCGGTCATGGTGTAGGCCATGTTCTGGGCGTACACGAAGGTCCGCACAATATCTCTACCCGCAGCTCCACCGTGCCTCTTGAAGTGGGTATGGTTACCTCTATTGAGCCTGGCTACTATGAGGACAATGAGTACGGTATCCGTCTTGAGAACCTCTATGAAGTCTGCCAGTGCAGCCAGCCGGGCTGTCAGCACATGCTGTGCTTTGAGCCTCTGACTCTGGTTCCTTTTGACACCCGACTTATCATTCGTGAGATGCTCACTCCAGCTGAGCGCAGCTGGCTTAACAGCTATCATCAGAATGTTCATACCATTATCAAAAATGCCGCAACCACCATGTCCGATATGGAAGTAAGCTATCTTGCCGAGGCTACAGCACCGGTATAAGGACATACTCTGACCTCACAGTCCCGGACTTACGACCGGGAGGCAGTATGCATATAATGGGAGTGCTGCTGATATTATTTTCAGTAACGGAACCGGGCCATCACCATGGCTCATGCCCCGGCCGCCACCATGCCAAGGCGCGACCAGGGCCTGCAAGGGCCATCTCAGGCCCCCGCCGCCTGCAGCGCAACGCCAGCGCCGGAGCAGGCGCCACTTATGGCCGATCCCCTGAGGTTCTGTAAGCACAAATACATCACACTGCCTGCTGTGTGTGCTGTCTGTACCATGCCAGTGAGTCAGGGTCTGGCATTATCAAAGCTTCGTTTTAGTTTAAAGTTCATGTTTTGGTTTAAAAACAGTTTACCTAACGCTCTTTACAGTCAGACCAGACTGCAGCAGCTGCCGCAGATTCCAGTAAAGGCCAGTGACTACACTGTTCTGGAGCGCCCTACCAGCTTTCATCAGCGTATTCTCGAGCTTATCTCTCAGGCTCGCGAGCGCATTATGATGACCATGCTCTATCTGCAGGACGATGAGGCCGGCAATGAAATCATGCAGGCGCTGTACGAGGCTCAAAAGCGTAATCCCCAGCTGTATATCAGAGTATATGTAGACTTCCACCGTGCTCAGCGCGGTCTTATTGGAGGAAAGGGCGAACAGCGCACCAATGCGCAGATGTATGCCTCCTATGCTGCTGATGTTGACCATCCGCCTGCCGTTTACGGTGTACCGGTCAAAAGACGTGAGCTCTTTGGCGTCATGCACCTCAAGGGCTTTGTTTTTGATGACACTGTGCTGTACTCAGGTGCCAGCATCAACAAGGTTTACCTCAACTACAACAAAGAAAAGTACCGCCTTGACCGCTATCACGAGATTCACTCCCGTGAGCTTGCTGACACCATGTGTCACTACACCAACGAAGCATTTCACCAGAATTTTGCTGTTCAGGACTTTTCTCAGGGCAATATCAGACCTGCCCGTGATATCAGAGGCGAGATCAAGGCTCTGCAGCGCAGCCTGGCCCGCAGCCAGTATTCCTTCAAGAGCTCAAGACGCATAAAGGATGATGAGGTAGGCATTACTCCTCTTGCAGGCCTTGGCAAGCGCAACAATCAGCTCAACCGCTCCATCCTCTGGGCCCTTGATTCGGCACGTAAGCAGATTTTCATCTGCACCCCTTATTTCAACCCGCCACGCATACTTCAGGAGCATCTGGAGATGGCGCTGGATCGCGACGTTGAGGTGACCATTGTGGTAGGCGACAAGGTGGCCAATGACTTCTACATTCCACCTGAGCAGAACTTCTCCACCATTGGTGCCATTCCTTATGTCTATGAGCAGAATCTGCGTGATCTGCTGACCAGACAGCACAGGCACATTGAATCAGGCAAACTCAATGTCTACCTGTGGCGTGACGGCATCAATACCTACCATCTCAAGGGTATTTTCATCGATCGTCATCTGGCCGTAATTACGGGCAACAATCTTAATCCGCGAGCCTGGGGGCTGGATCTTGAGAACGGTCTTTTCGTCCATGATCCCAACCACCTGCTCCAGGAAAAGTTCATGCATGAAAAGCAGTACATACTGCGTCATACCACCCGCATGAACTCAGTCAATGATCTGGAGAAATTCGAGGATTACCCTGAGCAGGTTCAGAAGATTCTCAAGAAGGTACGCCGCCTGCGCGCCTCCTTCATCCTCAAGAAGCTGCTCTGACCCGCCACGTGAGCGCCATACGGCGCCCACGCGGCAGCAATACGGCGCCATACAGCAACCATGCGGCAGCAATACGGCGCCATGCTGAAGCGCAGCTGCCGCCCCGGGCAGCTGCCTTGCCTGCCTGGCAGCCCGCCGGGGCACGGCGCAGCTTCTGACTCATTTCTTTACAAAAGGCTGTACTGATGCACCTTGAAGTGACAAGTACAGCAAGGCCCCTCGATCCAGGTCACAAAAGCCCGGAAACAGGGGCTTTTTTATCAACGCTCCCAGGGGCGCAATTATTCTTTCGTATGATTTGGCTGTGTGTATTGAAGTCTGCTCTGACCTGCGTCATGGACTGCACTGAGCATGGCAGCCCTTAAGGCTGCCTTATTTTCACCGTGCCTGTGATACTGAAATTCTGGCAGTTCACTGCTGCAGATCAGGCCTTCATCCGGCTTTTGCCTGTTGCCGGCGGCAGCTGACAGCGCAAAGCCCAGACCTGCACGCACAGCGCAAATGCCGCCCGGCACTGATGCGGCGCCCGCGCATGAGACCGGCATTACCTTACTGCAGTCAGAGGCAGCTTCTTACCACCATAGCCGCGACCATTTCCGGCCATGCAGTCATTTTCCCTTTTCCTGATTATTTGAGCATCAGTCAACAGCATATAATCTGCACTCCTTCACACGACACCAGCTCTGAGGATCAGCCCTCACAGCCCAGGTGATATTGCCCGCCAGATTTTCCCTGTAAAACAACCAGATAATCACGGCCCCTACCATACCGGTCTCCATACAGTACGCCTGCAGAACCACTCCGGGCAGTTATGACTGCCCGTTAACAGCCATGAGACCACCTTTATGTGCTGCGCTGCTGTAAGCCAGATGACCGGCAACAGTCATTTCCCTGTTTTTTTGCACTCTCTATGTCCTGGTCAGTCAAATTATCGATTTTTGCCACCTGCATCTTCTTCACCTCCTCAAGCTATACCATGTGTGTACCTTTCCTGCCGGTATATCTGCTTGAACTTGGCGCACCCAAAGAAGATATTGAGATGTGGTCGGCCCTCGTTTTCTCCTCATGCTTTCTTATCGCAGGCATAATGGCTCCTGTATGGGGCAAGATTTCTGATGTCAAAGGCAAGAAATCCATGGCCCTGCGCGCCTCCTTTCTGCTGTGCCTGTGCTACACGGCCGGCGGTCTGGTAACAGCTCCTGTGCAACTGCTCTTTATCAGAATACTGCAGGGCTTTGCCAACGGTTATCTGCCGGTGGTACTCTCCATGGTGGCCCAGCAAAGTCCCCGTGAGCGTCTTGGCACCTCCATGAGCATCATTCACTCATCCCAGCTTGCCGGTACCGTAAGTGGCCCTCTTATTGGCGGTCTGCTTGCCGATATCTACGGCTATCGCTCATCATTTCTCATTGCCGGTGTCTATCTTGCCATTGTGGTCATCATCACCTGGCTTACTCCAGAGGATAAAACAAGTACTCAGTCAGCCCGCAACAACACCAGCATTATCCAGGATCTCAAATTCTGTCTTACTACCCCTTCCATAAGCCAGATTCTGCTGCTGTTCTTCACCTTTCAGATGGCCATGCTCGCCACCGGCCCTCTTATGGCACTGTATGTAGCCGAGATGATGGGAGGCTACGAAAATGCAGGTCTGTACGCAGGCATTGCCACCTCCCTGCCACCAATGATTGGCGCCCTGATAGCGCCGCTGTGGGGTATGTTTGGTCAGCGCCGGGGCTTTTTCCCTGCCCTTGTGATTACCCTGAGCTGCTCGGGCATATTTGTAGCCCTGCAGGGCGTGGCGACCACCTACAGCACCCTGCTGATTTTCTCAGGCTTCCTTGGCATGTTCATTGTGGGCATACTGCCATCACTGAACTCGGCTCTGTCTGTGGCCACCACCAGTGATTTCAAGGGACGCGCCTTTGGCGCCATGACCATGGCAGGTCAGTTTGGAAGCATGATGGGCCCTATTATGGCCGGTGTAGTGTCCTCATACATGACTATAAGTCATCAGTTCTATGTATCAGGCTGCATCCTTATGCTCATGGCTTTCATGGCTGGCGCCATGGGACTAAGGCAACGCCGTGAGCAGACAGCCTCAGCTCAGGCCCACGCAGCTGAGCGCGCCGCTCAAGCTAAGCGCGAACGTGAGAGTGCCGCCATGGACGGCAGCAACACAGCCGCGCAGCCCAGCCCGGCAGTGGCAGCGGCCACTGCTGCGGCTGCAGGCCCTGCCTGCAGCATTGCCCCGCAGAGTGCACACATCGCCATGTCAGCGCCCGCCGCTGACAGCCATAACCACTCTGAGGAGCAGGCAGACCAGTAAGGGACTGACAGCGCCTGTCCCTGACAGCCATCCCCCATCTGAGGCTCAGGCAGAGCAGTGATGCAGCAGAGCCTTGCTGAGCCAGCCCAGAGGGGCTGCCCCAGGGCTCATAACAAACCTTAAATAACAGCATGACGGTCAGGTACCAGGTATGTGACACACTTTAAATAACATCCCTGCAGCCATGATGACGCTGTCCTGTCAAGGAGCGCATCCTGTCATAAAGTGCTTAAATATCTGCATTTGCGGCACTTGCTGGCTACTTGTGACAAACTTTAAAGAGCATAAATGACAGTCTTTAAGTTAAATGACAAACTTTCAGTATCTTTAGACAAACTTTAAATGAGAGGTCATTTATGCGCGCTCCGCCCCTCAGCCACCTGCACTGCCCCTGCTACCTCAACTGCAGGCGCAGATGCATGCTGACAGGCGCGGCATGCGCCTGTCAGGCATGAAAAAGCCCATGATCAGAAAATCATGGGCTTTTTTCATGGGCCCGGTCCTGCAAATGTCGTCGCAAAGGATGGCTACAGTTCAATATGACGGAGTCAGGTCTTTGCACCTGCTGTTACACCCCCCACAAGAATGGAAAGAAAAACAGCCTCAAAGGACGTACGCATGCAGGCTGGCGCAAAATGCTGGTGCTAAACGCAGGTGAAAAAAGCCCATGATCAGAAAATCATGGGCTTTTTCATGGGCCTGGTCCTGCAAATGTGGTAACAAAGGATGGCTACAGTTCAATATGGTTGTCTGAAAAGTGCTTGAGAGCAGATTCTAAGGCAAAAGGAATGGAAGAACCATGACTTTGCTTGGCAAAGATGATGAACGAAATCTGCTCAGGATGCTCGCTGTGAGCCTTGATTACGGAAACCAGAGTCTTGATATTCATAATCTGGTCTTCGCTATTGATTGAGGCTTTACGCTTTTCAAGAGCATCATTGGAGGCCACAGTCAGCTCTGAGGTTTTAACCAGAGCCTCGGCAGTACTGGCTCCGGCAGGCATATTGCGATTTTGCTTTGCAGTATCAGCAAGCGGACGGTGCGAGCTCTGGCCGGCACCGCTGCGCCCGTCCACGCCAATCTGGACTTTTGGCCATGGAATACCTGTGGAGCGCACTACAGCCTCATTGTTGTAATGGGCCGTATCATTGCGGTCAAAGGTATTGCGTGCCTTGAGAGCCTGCAGCACATGCTCTGGTGACTCGCTGCTGCCACGGCTTACAGTCAGGTGGTGAGTGAACTTTTTGTCATGGTAAAGATGCGCTACTTTCTTGCGCAGATCCTGACTGTAACCCCACCATACTGAAGGTGAGGCTGCGAAGTAGCAGGTAAAGCTGTCCTGCTTTTGCAAAAAGAGATTAAGCACCAGCAGTCCGGCAAAGGAATGACCAAAAATCATGTCCTCTTTGATATCAGGATAGCGCTTTTTGACCAGATTCTTGATGTCATTGACCAGAAAATCAATGAACTCCTCATCGCCACCGCCACCGGGAAACTCCCGGGCCAGATCATCAGAGAGCTTTGGAGTAAAGTCCCAGGTACGACGCTCAGTGACAAAAGGAATATGGTCAGAGTGGGACACACCGATAATTACCGGTACCCTGATAGGATTTTTGCTGTCGGCTGCAGCCTCAGACAGATCATCACCACCCATGCCATAAACAGGGCCGGATTCATACTCATGATGGACCAGAACATGGGCCAGGATATTAACTATCCTGGGAGTAAAGGCATAACCGTCCAGGGTATAGAAAGCACGGGTACGGTCACAGTGATCACGGGCTTCAGCAAAGTAGATGTAATAAGGGTCCCCGGCTTTGTTTTTGAGCTCAACCACCTCGATGTCAAACAGAGCCTTTGCCTCTCTGGTATACGGCTCTACCCCGGGAGCCGGAGCTGCATGAGCTGGCAGCACGAAAAAAGCGGCAGCAAGACCGGCAGCGGTCAGAGCATGACAGATTAAGTTCCTCAGGCCTGTGAGTTTGAACAGGTCCGGAGAAATGAATTTGCTCCACTGCATATAAAGGGGGTTCCAGGCTGATGACGCTACGGCACGGACGCAGACCGCAGGTCAGGTTAAGAGGATATACGCTTGCTGTTACTGCATGTCAGCAGCGCAGATAGCATGTGACTTTCAGAAAGTACCTGAGCCATGACGGGGCTTCAGGATGAGTACAAAGACTTGAAGGACGGATAAAGGCGCATCTGCAAACAGCTGCTTTGCATATGGCACTGGCTTACATCTAAAAACACACAGTCCTGCCGGCATAGCCATACATGACTTAAGTCCTGTGCCATGAAATGACCATACACCGCGAATAAACGGCCAGCAGACATGTCCTTATTATACTCCCGGGGTAATGCTTTTTATCCTTTAATTTATGCCCTGCAGGCAAAACAGGGTGCTGAAAAAACCGCCTGCATTCCGCAGGTCACTTAAATTTCCCCCGGCATCCAGCCCCGGCACCATGCTGGCGCCTGGTAAGGTGCCATGTCCGGTGCCGGGGCCAGGCATAAGCCAGCTCACGGCCCACCAGGTTCTCACCAGGTCAGGGCTGCAGTTACCTGCAGCCACTGCAGGCACTGCAGGCACTCTGTCAGACAGCTTTATAAGGGCTTTGCAGCTGACCTTGAGCATTGTCTTTAGATGATATAATCACTTCATTAATCCCCTGTAATAACTGCATTACAAAAGGCATCAGACTATGCTGCCTGCGCCCGCGCTGAGTCCGCACCCGGGCCTGAGATCGGGTTCGGCCCATGGCCCCAGGCCCGCGCCCTGGCTGTCAGACCAGCAGGCACCTGCAGTTGACAGGTCAGCGTCTGCACTTGCTCAGTTGCGCCATGTGACCATATCTCAAGGTCTGGCCGGCTGGAGTCGATTAGTCTAAGGCCCTCATTCACCCCATTAAGGAGCTGCCATGCCGGGACAGGATGCACAATTTATCGCTACTCCTCTGTCGAGCATCAAGGGTGTTGCTGAACAGACCATCAAAAAGCTGGCACGACTTAATCTTCACAATATCTACGATCTCCTCTTAAACCTGCCTTTTCGCTACGAAGACCGTACCTACATTGGCTCAGCCAACAGCACTCCTGAGGAAAACGTACCCTGCTATCTGCTGCTGACCATCACCGAGCCTCCCCGCATCAAACAGAAGGTGACGGAGATCTATGCTCAGGACCATGAAAATACCCGCGTAAAGATAGTCTTCTTCCGCGCATCCCCCTTTGTCCTGAAAATGCTGAGCCCCGGCACTACCATCATGACCTGGGGACATCTGCGTTTTGATACCTTTACCGGCTACCCAAAGCCTGTTCTTACCCATCCTGAGTTCAAGGTAATTGAAGGCTCGGAAATTGAGCTTCCGGTATGCCTCTCCCCTGTTTACCATCTGACCGCCGGTCTGTCTCAGGATCGCATGAGGGAAATCACCAATGTTGCCCTGATGCTGCTGGCCCGTCATCCGCTTGATGAGTACCTGCCCCGCACTCTTAACCGCTACAGCATGGACCTTACTGAGGCCCTTATCGACACCCACAATCCAGTGCCGCGTGAAGACCATGGTCTGGTGATGCTTGAGGCTCTGCCAGGCTATCAGCGTATCTGCTATGAGGAGCTGGTTGCCTACAAGCTGTCCATTCTTGAGCTCAAGGCCCGTCAGTACAGCCGCAATGCCCCTGTCATTACCATGAATGAGCAAAGTCACAGGCATCTGCTGAGCACTCTGCCTTTTGAGCCTACTGAGGCCCAGAGCCGTGTGTTCAGGGAAATCATGGCAGACTGCACCTCTGACAAGGCCATGAGCCGTCTGGTTCACGGTGACGTAGGTTCTGGCAAGACTCTGGTTGCAGCCATGGTCATGGAGCAGTTTGCAGCCAATGGCCTGCAGTGCGCCATGCTCGCGCCAACTGAGCTGCTGGCCCGCCAGCATCAGCGCAAGATCAGCGAGTTCTTTGAGCCTCTTGGCTATGAGGTGGCGCTGGTTACCGGCACTCTGAAGAAAAAGGAAAGAGACGAGATCTTCAAAAAGGCTCTGAGCGGAGAGGTCAAAATCTTTGTGGGCACTCATGCCCTCTTCCAGAAAGGCATGGAATATCAGCACCTTGCTCTGGCCATTGTCGATGAGCAGCACCGCTTTGGTGTTGATCAGCGAGAGTCCCTGCTCAACAAGGCCCCTGCCGGTCTTGCTGCCCATGAGCTGCTGATGACAGCAACCCCTATTCCACGCTCCTTACAGCAGGCTCTGTACTCTGATACTGATGTTTCCACCATCGACACTCTGCCTAAGGGTCGCAGCCCTGTTACCACAGCGGTGATCTCCCAGGAGCGCATCGAGCAGGTGGTAGAACGTCTGCGCGCTCACTGCTCTGAGGGCAATCAGGCCTACTGGGTATGCCCTCTGGTTGATGAAAATGAGTTGCTGGACTCGACCTCAGCCAAAAAGCGCTTTGCCGAGCTGGAAAAGCAGCTGCCGGAGATGAAAATAGGCCTGCTGCATGCCCAGATTAAGGACAAAGAAAAGACCACCACCATGGAGGGCTTTTTAAGTGGCGAGATCAATATTCTGGTTGCTACCACCATTGTTGAGGTGGGCGTGGACGTGCCTAATGCCACAGTCATTGTCATTGAAAGCGCCGACAAACTGGGCCTTGCTCAGCTCCACCAGCTGCGCGGACGCGTAGGACGTGGCACCAAGCCCTCTTTCTGCCTGCTCATTCACCAGAACTTCCCGCCTGCCCAGAACGCCCAGGAAGAAGAGCGCCACCAGAGAGCTCTCAAGCGCCTTGAGATTATGCGCAGCACTACCAACGGCTTTGAAATTGCCAATCAGGATCTGCTCATGCGCGGCCCGGGCGAGTTCTTTGGCACCAGTCAGGCCGGTAAGGAAAACTTCCGCTTTGCCGATCTCAATCGTGATTACGATCTGGTAGGTGATGCCCAGCATGCGGCCCATGAGATCTACCGCAACGACATGAACAGTGCTTTCAATCTGATAATGCGCTGGTTCCCAGATGTCCTTGATCCATCCAACGGTGAGCCATCAGCTGCCATGGCTGCAGTGATGCACTCAGGCTCCCAGGGCCAGCCATAAGGCCAGCCACAGCCTGCTACCGCTGCCGCCTGGGCAGAGCCGTCCCGGCAGCGCCATCCCGTCCTGCTAACGCTGCCGCCGTCCCGGCAGCGCCAGGCATGGCCATGCTGGCGCCTGCAAGGTGCGCAGCTTCAGCTGCAACTCCACAATGACGGGCAATCTCCGCTCAGCCGCGCGGGGCAACCGCGCGCGGCCCCGGCACCGGTCCGGACAGAGATTTTCTGCGATAACAGCGCTGCCTGCATTGGCACTTAAAAAGCATGTTGATGCAGCAGTAGCACCACAATGATATTTATTAGAGTCAATTTTTCCCGATTGACAGTACCTGTAACCCTGCATGCTGTTATGCTGTACAGACATTGCCGTGCGATCACGGCCCTACAGGGTGAAATTTCGGATTAAATTATGGTCGGTCTTTACCATAAACGAAGAGCTGAGCGCTCAACATCAAGCATTGTTATGCGCATTCTGATGCGCCTTGGCTTTACGGCGGGCGTATTTATTGTCATTGGCTTTGCGCTGACTGCTCTTTTCTTTAACGGATCGCAGGTCAAGGGCCCCCTTTCTGTATATCTGAGCTCCCGCTCAGGTATGGATGTCACAATTCGTGATGCCGAGTTCTCGCCCGTATACCCTGATGTCATCAAGCTCTATGATGTCTCCTTTGGCAATTCCAGCATAGGAGAGCTCTATATCGAGTATGACCTGAGATCGGCTATTTCCGGTGAAGATCTCATCATCAACGATCTGTACCTCAACAAGATCAGCATGGACCAGGAAGACCTGGTCAACATAGCCCATTCCCGCTTTGGCTTTAACTCGGTCAGAGCACAGACCGTCCGTTTCCACGGCACTCCCCTGCGCACTGAATTTCTCAGTGCTGCCGATGCCACCATCCGTTTAAATCAGGTTTTATACAGCTCCAAGGATGGCCTTACCTTCCGTTCCGGTGCACTGAGCACCAGCAATGCCCGCCTTTTTGAAGATGAAGTAAAGAGCTTCAGCATTGATTTCACCCACAGTGCCGAAGGCATTGCCATCAACAGCTTCAGCGCCGCCATCTTTGGCGGTACCGTCACTGGCCGTGGCCTGTACAGCCTCACCCATCCTGACCATGAACCGCTAACTGCTGCAGGCAATCCCCCGGCTGCCTCTGGCGCTGGCGCCGCCATTGCTGCGGCCACTGCCGGCGCTGCAGCCGGCAAGACTGCCGACGTTGCAGGCAGCAAGACTGCCGACACTGCAGCCGGTAAGACTGCCGACACTGCAGACAGCAAGCCTGCTGAGTCAACCGACAGCAAGACAGCACAGGCAGACACCAAAACTGGCGCTGACACAGCTGTTGCTGCTGCCACTGCCACTGCCGGCGCTGCAAGTGACTCTGCCAAGGCTGCCAGAACTTCCGAAGCTCCAGAGAGCCAGAAGACTGATGCTGTTGCAGTTACCTCCCCTCAGAAGCCAGCCGATGGCTGCCCACCTGCCGATGCCTACATCATTCTTGATGAGCTCAACCTCTCCAAGATTATTGTCAATGACAGCATTACTGCCCCTAAGGGCATTGTTCTGACCTCAAAGAACACTTTCCTCAAGGATGTCATTCTGACCAACAGCCCTGTTCATGTACCGGCTCCTTCACGCAAGAAGGGCACTGATGCTGACAAGGGCAAAAAGGTCTTCACAGAACGTGATGCTCAGAGCTCAGCCATGACTGCCAGCGCTCAGAGCACCGGCAGCCGCCTCAAGGGCCGTGATGGCGATGATCCTCAAAGCTATATCATGCAGGGCATCAGCGGCTCCATGCAGGGTCTTATGATCCATGACAAGGCTGTTAGCGGCGCCTTTAAGGGTGAGGTTGATGAGATCTCATTTCCTAATCTGCAGACCACTTTTGAGCACAACACAGTTACTGCTGACTTTGGCGACGGTTCACTGAACTTTGCTCTGAGAGGTCAGGTTTATGAGGGTCTGATTCAGACTGAGGGAAATATCGATTTTGACAAACGTCTGATTGAACTTGATGACCTCAAGCTGGCCAAAAACAAGATGGCCATTAATCCGCCACGTCTTGAGTGGATTAAGGACAGCCTTACTGACAGCAGCCTGTTCATTCATCAGGCCCAGTTTAAGGACATGGAGTTCCTCTCCTACATCAACGCTCTGCCACTTTCCATTCAGGCCATCTCAGGCAGTGCAGAAAATCTGTATCTGCATCCTGACATGAAGCCCATCAGCTCCGCTCCGGCCGCAGATCAGGCAGCCGCCGCTGCACAGAGCAAATCTTCAGGCACAGCCACCGACAAAGCTGCATCAGGCAGCACTGCGCTGGTTGCCCCTGAGCTTGATGTGCTGCTGGGTGCCCTTGGCTACATGGTCCCTCAGAGCACTGAGACTGTCATCACGACAGCTGCCAGCTCCGACAGCACCGGCACCAGCAGTAGCGCATCTGATACCCAGGATAAAGACGACGCTGAGATGTTCAGCCGTCCATCTGTGGTTGAGCTGCAGCTTAAGAACATGCTCTACAGCGATTTGCTGATGAGTCAGACAAAGGCCACCCTTAAGCTCAATCAGGACAGCCTGACCATCAGTGTCCCTCAGATGCGCTTTAAGGAGTCCTCCATCAGTGCCCATGCCCAGCTGGGACTTAAGCCTGATGAGACCAGCACCATGCAGATTAAGGCCCCTGACTTTGAAAGTGCTGACCTCAACTCCAATCTCATTGGCCATATGCTCACCGGTAAGACCAGCTTCAACATTGAGCTTACTGGCAGGTATGCTGACAACACAGTCAGCGGCCTTTCTCTGCTCAAAGGCACCTATGGTCACTTCACCCTGACCTCTGACAATATGCTGGCTGCCGACTTTGGTCTTGACCTTATCAATGGCGGCAAGAAAGAGGATTACCACCTGACCGGCACTGAGCTGATGACCGCCATTCAGGGCAGTGTAGCGGGCATGGCCAAACTCAATACCAGAGGCGATCTGCGCAATGGCCGTCTTGTCTACTCAACCGCTACCTCACTGGTAACATCAGATCTCAGGCTTCAGGGACAGGCCGATCTGATCAGCAACACAGTCAGTGGCACCGGAAAAATGGAAAGCCTGGCCCGTGACAGCGCCACCGCTATTTCCATATCAGGCAAGGTAAGCGCCCCGATCTTTGATATTAAGGCCATCAAGCGTGGCGAAAAGCGCCCAGGTCTGTACCTGCCTCAGTATGAAGCAAGCGCCCAGGCCAAGGAGCAGACTGACGCCGCCTCCGAGCTCAAAAAGCAAAAGCTTAAGGCTGCCCAGGCAAATCCTGCAGAAGCAAAACCTGATGTGCAGACTGCACCGGCAACTAAGACCGATGACCCCGACAGCAAAGCTGACGGGCAGGCTGAGTCCGCCCCGGCCAGCTTATCTGACAGGCCTGCAGATCCAGCCGCTCAGGCCGCCTCAAGCGCCTCAGATGAGAAGGCGCATAAGGCAACCGATACCATGTCTGCTGAGCCAGCTGGTCAAGATGCACCAGCAACTAAGGCCGAAGCTGCCGACAACAGCTCTGCTGAGCCTGCCACACCGGCAGCCCCGGCCGATGCTGCGCAAAACAAAGACGAGTCAAAGCCAGCTGACAGCAAGTCTGCACAGCCGTCTGAGTTTGCCCCGGGCGGTACCACTGACAAAGCTGCAGATCAGGCCGCTCCAGCAGCACCAGCTGAGACTGCACAAAAGGCTGCAAAAGCACAGCCAGATGATGGCGCAGCTCACAGCTCAGGATCAGATAAGCCTGCTGCTCCCCAGCCAGCAGAAAAGACTGAAACCGCAGCTCCAGATGAAAGTGCTGACAAGCCAGCTCAAACAAAGCCTGCAGAGGCTGCAGCCCCGGAGCATCAGCCTGAGAGCACAGATAAGGCCGCTAAGTCCCAGACAGCTGTCAGCACTGCCGTAGATAAGACTGAAACCACTCCAGCTAACGCCCCTGACACGGCCACTGAGCCCAAGCCAGATGCTGCAAGTCCAGAGGCCGCAAAGCCAGCTGAAAGTGCTGAACCGGCAACCGGAACTGAGACTGCTGAGACTTCAGAAAAGTATGACGCTCAGGAAGCTCAGACAAAGCCGGCTGAACAGCCTTCTGCGCAGGCCCCTCCAGCCGCTCCTGACATTGCTGATAATGCAAGTGTTGCAGACACCTCAAAGGCCGCTGATGCCAATCCTGCCAAGACTTCCAGTGATGATGCCAGGCCTGCCGAGACTGCCAGTGCTGATGCCGCTGATGCTGCCAGGACAGCTGAGGTAAAGGACGGTAAAAAGTCTGAACCTGCTGCCCTTGCTCAGAGCGATGACAGGCAGCACAACAATCCTGATGGACAGGGTGCTGCACCAGCAACGGCTGCAACGGCTCACAAACCAGCCACTTCAGGAGCTGAAGCAGAGGCTGACCGTAAAGACAGGATGATGCATGAGCAAGCCGACATTACTGAAAAGGAACTGCTTAAAAATGCCATTATTGACAGCATCATTGCCAATGGCACTGAAGAATATGATGATGAATCTGAAGAAGAGCTGATTTTCTGATGATCTTTAGAATACTGGACACAAAAACAAAGCCCTCAGGCCACGCAAGGTCTGAGGGCTTTGTTTTTGCTCCGGTCATGACCGGCTTATGTGAACAGTCCTGCTGGCCGGCAGACGCCTGTCAGCGCGTCTGTCGGGGCGGCGCGGCCCATGACGTCAGCACGTCTGCAGATGCAACGATGCTGCTGGCGTCAGCGCGATCTTGTGAAGTTACTGACCGTGATGTTTACTGTACTGTTGCGGTGGGCCTGAGCGCGTACTGTTGAGGCGCTGAGTATGCCCTCTGGCGGGGTAACCTGGCCTGTCAGCTTTACCAGAGAGTAAATGAGGCGAGGTACGTCCTCATTCCTGCCTGAGCGGGCAACACCAAGTACGGCAGTAAACTCTGCTCCAATGAGCACCAGCCACCAGTTGAAGTAAATCCACATCATCAGCACCGGCAGGGCTGCAAGTGCGCCGTAAATGGCCTCATAATCAGAAAAGTTAAGAATAAAGGCCGAGAAAAGACGCTTGAGTCCCTCAAAGGACAGCGCCACCACGAAGGCCCCGGTAAGGGCATCACGTACCGCTACACGACATACGGGCATGACGGCGTAAATAACAAAGACCATGCTCATTTCAATGAAAAAGGGCATGACGTAGAACAGAAGCTGAACAGCCACTCCTGCCTGGGTGTCTGTAAAGAATTTCAGCGCCACAATCCTGGTGGTAATCCACACAATAATGCCCATGGCCAGAGGGCCTACGGTCAGCATGGTCCAGTAAATGGCAAAGGTCATGGGAATGCTGCGGCTTGCCCCTCTCCAGATGCGGTTGATGGAGTGGTCTACCGAGCGGATCAGCATCAGGCTTACCACAATGAGCATGAGCGAGCCGGTCAGGGTCATGGATGCGGCATGAGAAACAAAGGTAGTGATGGAATTGCTGATGGCATCAGTAAAGACAGGCAGGAAGTTTGCTGACGCAAATCTCATCATCTCTTCTTTGATGGGGGTAAAGGACGGGACCATGGCAAAGATGGACAGCACAATGGTCATGGCCGGAACCAGAGCAAGGATTGAGGTATAGGCCAGTGAGCCTGCTTCAATGGCAATTTCATCGCGCTGTATGCGCCTTATAAAGTAAGCTATGAGCTCTTTCATCAGGCTCCCCCTGCTAAATCAACGGCACTTGCCAGTCCGTAATACTGCTAAATCTACGGCATTTGTCAGTCCGTAATACTGCTAAATCTACGGCATTTGTCAGTTTGTAATACTACCAGAGCGCCCTGTTCGATTCATCAGGCAAAAGCTTTTCCCGCCTTATGAACAGTGATGGTAAGGACAGAGTACCGCTGCCATGCACCGGCTTATGAGCCTGGTGCAGGCCCTGATCATAAGCCTGGTTCAGGCCATGGGTGTGGGACAGGAGCCGGAACCGGGAATGAGACTCGCGCAGGCACCATATACAGACAAGGCGCGGGGAGCAGGGACAGGCATGGTGCGGTGTACTGGCCTTTTTTGAGATGGGATCTGAGGCCATTTAATGGCTGTTTGCCGCCTAATTAAGCTTTTTTGTCCACAACGTCAATATCATCTTTTTTTGCTGTAAAATAGCGACAAAATTTTTGCAAGCAGCTTTAACTCAAAGCGCGAAAGGGATCCCACTTTTTGTGATCAGCCTTTACAGACTGACTCCGTAAATTATGGCTGTCTCAGCCTGCCAGTGTTGCAGGTCCACCTTCCACCTTTGCAGGACAGCCACTGTCATTACTGACAGTGCCATTTTCAGGCGGCACAGCCCCTGTCTCATCCCGGTCCTGCCTGTCAGAGACTGAAGATATAAGGCGCCAGCCGGCACAATCACTGATGTCCGCTCAGTACGCCTCATCGGTCCACTTCATTGAAAGCTGCATATCTGCCTGTTACAGACACTACCGGAGTTAACTGTCACCTGCTCACAGCTGACGGTACTTCATCAGGCGTGTCTGACAGCCATAAAGAATTATTTCAGGACATTAAGCTGCGACAACGGTCATCAGCAGTCATCGGCCCCTTGTGCGGGGCATAAGCATGCAGACCTGCTCAGATCTGATCTGGTACGCCTGAGCCGGTACGTCTGATTCAGTACATCTGAACTGGTACGCCCGAGCCGGTACGTCTGATTCAGAACGCCTTATCTGTACTGCCATGCATCTGCATGATCTGACAGTCGCAAGCCTGGTCACTCAGCCCGTAGGAATCGGGATTAACCATAGGTACTCTTACAATGGATGTTCAAAAGATCCGTAATATTGCCATCATCGCTCACGTTGATCATGGCAAGACTACTTTAGTAGACAAGTTATTACGCCAGTCCGGCACTCTTGATCGCAATGAGCTCGGTCAGGAGCGCGTCATGGACTCCAACGCCATTGAAAAAGAGCGTGGTATTACCATTCTGTCCAAGAACACTGCCATCAACTGGCAGGACTACCGTATCAACATCGTTGATACTCCAGGACACGCTGACTTCGGTGGTGAAGTAGAGCGCGTTATGTCCATGGTAGATTCCGTTCTGCTGCTCGTTGATGCCGTAGACGGCCCAATGCCACAGACCCGTTTCGTTACTCAGAAGGCCTTTGCCCGTGGTCTGCGTCCAATCGTGGTTATCAACAAGTGCGACCGTCCTGGTGCCCGTCCTGACTGGGTAATCGACCAGGTGTTCGATCTCTTTGACAACCTTGGCGCTACTGACGAGCAGCTGGACTTCCCTGTTATCTACGCCTCTGCCCTGTCCGGCTGGGCCAGTGATGATCCTGATAACCATGGCGACACCATGGAGCCTTTATTCAATACCATTATTGAAAAGGTAAGCCCTCCACAGGCTGACCACGATGGTCCTTTCCAGATGCAGATCTCCTCTCTGGACTTCACCTCCTACGTAGGCGTTATCGGTGTAGGCCGCGTTACCCGTGGTACCGCCAAACCAAACCAGCAAGTTACCATAGCATGTGCTGACGGCACTACCCGTCAGGGCCGTATTGGTCAGGTTCTGGGCTATCTGGGTCTGCGCCGCAGCGAGGTTGAAGAGGCCAGCGCCGGCGACATTATCGCCGTTACCGGTCTGGGCGAGCTCAAGATTTCCGATACTGTATGCTCCCCTCAGGCCGTTGAGCCGCTGCCAGCCCTGAGCGTAGATGAGCCTACCGTTTCCATGACCTTCTGCGTCAACACCTCCCCATTTGCCGGCAAGGAAGGCAAATTCGTTACCTCCCGTAACATTGAGGAGCGTCTGCGTACCGAGCTGGTTCACAACGTAGCCTTACGTGTTGAGAACACAGCCGATGCCGACAAGTTCCGTGTTTCCGGCCGTGGTGAGCTGCACCTGTCAGTTCTTATCGAGCAGATGCGCCGTGAGGGCTATGAGCTGGGCGTCTCCCGTCCAGAGGTAATTCTGCACAAGGATGAAAACGGCAAGGTTACCGAGCCATATGAGGTTCTGACCCTCGATCTCGACGAGAACAACCAGGGCGCCGTAATGGAAGAGCTGGGCCGTCGCAAGGGTGAGCTCAAGAACATGAATCCTGATGGCAAGGGCCGTGTACGTCTTGATTACCGTATTCCAGCCCGTGGTCTTATCGGCTTCCAGAGCCTGTACATGACCCTGACCTCAGGTACCGGTCTTATGTACCACACCTTTGATACCTACGATGAGTTCGTAGGCGGCTCTATCGGTGAGCGTGCCAATGGCGTGCTGATCTCCAACGACACCGGCAAGTCCGTTCCTTATGCCTTATGGTTCCTCCAGGAGCGTGGCCGTCTGTTCGTTGATGCCGGTGAAGAGGTCTATGAGGGCCAGATCATCGGTCTGCACAACCGCTCCAACGACCTGACCGTAAACTGCCTCAAGACCAAGAAGCTGACCAACGTACGTGCTGCCGGCTCTGATGACAATATCATCCTGACCCCAGCCGTTCATATGTCACTTGAGCAGGCCCTTGAGTTCATCAACGAAGACGAGCTCGTTGAGGTAACTCCAAAGTCTATCCGTATCCGCAAGAAGTTCTTATCCGAGCTTGAGCGTGTCCGTGCTTTCCGCGCCAGCGGCGGCAAGAAGGATGACAAGTAATAAGGCCATGGTACAGCCATAGTCCAGCCCCGGCGCATGATGCGCCCGGCCTGAACTGCTGCAGCCGGTAAAACACCGGCGCAGCTGTGGCCACACCGGCGGCGCAGCTGCAGCGCTGCCCGGTAACTGAAAAGCCCCTGTTTCACTCTTGTGAGACAGGGGCTTTTTGTTGCCATCAATAAGGGCAGCATGCTGTATAAACAGGGGAATTCTTTGTAAACAGGCGCGGCATCAGAGCGTTTTTGCCCCTCAATGGACCCTGAAATTAAAACTTGCGTTCACATATACATGCCCTGAGGCGCAGCTTGCAGCGCATTTGGCAGCTTGCAGGGCGCTGAGCGGTCCATAACAGAGCTGTCAAAGGGGGGCGTATGCGGCCCATTGCCGCTGGGAGACGCAAAAACACATTTAATTTGGTGCACACGCTCTCATTTTATTCATTTTTGCGCACTATAATAATGCAATGATTCTTGATTAAAACAGCCAGTTAATCGTTTACTGGCTATATAAATACGTACTTTCTAAGCAGAATGGGCCCTGGAGAATTATTTTTTCCAGCCCTGTTATTGAGCTTAAACTTTACATTACCGCACTTTAACAGTGCGATAATTTTAATTCGCTGCAAATTTGACGTACACGCTCTAAAATGGATCACAGATCCGAATACAGATCACAATTTTGCGCTTATATGCTGTTTGTTTGATCAACAGACGCACTGAATTGTACTGAACAGGTCACCTTATATGCCCCTCGCGTCCATGTGAGAGCACGAATATGGCAGGCTGACCTGATTAAAAGAGCTGTGACAGCACCTGTACAGGGCATAACACCTTTGACAGCAGGCTGCACATCAGCAGTGCGAAACGACCAGTCAGAACTCATAAGGCCATGCTGTCATGGAGCAATTCTGCCAGACCTGCTTGCTTTATGGCCCTGCCATAGACTCGACTGCAGCGGCATGCAATACGACATCAGGAGTCATCACACCTTACTGCAGGTCTGTCCGGTTCTGTCCGGATTTTCTCTGCAGGACGCGCAACATCCTTAGCAATTGAGAGTTAGTTATATGCAGTGCGACGCAAAAACTATTATTGAGAGTATTTCAACTGCTACTCTGGTAACAGATTCGCAGCTCAAGATTGCCTATGCCAATACTGCAGCCGAGCAGCTGTTCTCGATGTCCAGATCCAAAATTCAGGGCATCAAGATCACCGAGCTTATCGACAGTCAGGAAAAAAGCCTGATTGAAAGCCTGCAGAACTCCAATAATCCTGCTTTTCAGGGCTTTACCGCAACTGACATATCTTTCAGTACCGAGCACAATCAGCATTTCCATGCTGATATGTATATTTCTCTGTACACGGGCCGCGCCCGTGGTCTGGTAGTGGAAATCCACCGCCTCGATTATCAGCAGAAACTCAATGATGATCTTCAGCGCCGCAATCAGAACATTGCCGCCCGCGATCTCATCAGAAATCTGGCTCATGAAATCAAAAACCCTCTGGGAGGTATCAGAGGAGCCGCTCAGCTTCTGGAGATGACCTATGCTTCAGATACTGAACTTAAGGAGTACACCCGCATAATCATTGAGCAGTCTGACCGCCTCAAGGCTCTGGTCGACCGCCTCCTGGGCCCTCAGCGCGCCAGTCTGCGCTCCATGGCCAATATCCATTACATCATTGAAAAAGTACTTTCCCTTGAAACCATGGCTACCCAGGGCAGCTGCCGTTTTGAGAAGGACTACGATCCTTCGCTGCCAGAGCTCATGCTCGATGTCGACGCCATGCAGCAGGTACTTATCAACATTATTTCCAACGCCATTCAGGCCCTGACAGAGTCCGGCACAGCCTATCCGACCATCAGGATCCGTACCCGCGCTCTGATGGGCGCGCTGGTCAATGGCGTCAAATACCCTATGTCCCTTGAAATTTCCGTGATTGACAATGGCCCGGGCATCCCTCCTCAGATAAAGGACATGCTCTTCTACCCAATGATCACTTCACGCGCCGGTGGCCATGGTCTGGGCCTGTCAATTTCCCAGAACATTGTTGAGCACCACAAGGGCACTATCGAATGCGAAAGCGAGCCAGGTTCAACCGTATTCAAGATTATTCTGCCGCTGCTCAGCCATGAAAACAGCAACAGCAGCAGTGATACCGGCAAAGGCGGTTTTGGCTCAGGCATGGGCACCTACATGATGAACCGCCGCTTCTAAAGCACGGTCTCTGGCCGCCGACCAGGCAGGGACGTCCCGACGGGACGCCCCGACCTGGGGCCGGCGCCTGACCATGGTGGCGCAGCCACCATTGGGTGCCCAAGGATACCTGGGGTGGCCACGTAAGTTTTCAGGCTGCTGCTGCCTGTAAAAATGCAGCTCAAGATTTACAGTTTTCATACGGGGATGGCTTTTATATGGGGATATACAGTCATCATAAGCACCGTATGACAACAGCACTCAGAAGGTAATTTGTGCAGAGTCTTACTGACTGTGCAGCACTGATCCTGATGATTTACAACGCAGATTGAGGTAATTATGGATCCGCTTATTTGGGTTATTGACGATGACGACAGCATCCGCTTCGTCCTGGACCGCGCTCTTGATTTGAACCACATCAACCACAAACTGTTCAGCAATGGTGATGATGCTCTTGAAGCCCTCAAGACACAGCTTCCTGACGTGATTGTTTCTGACATCAACATGCCAGGTATCGACGGTCTGTCTCTTATCAAGAAAGTACATGAAGTCGACCCTAATATCGCTTTTATCATCATTACTGCTCACTCTGATCTCTCTGCAGCCATTGAGTCTTATGAGCACGGCACTTTCGAATACCTGCCAAAGCCTTTTGAGGTTCATGACGCCATCAAGTTAATCCGCCGCGCTGCCGTGCACCGCGTTAACCAGTCGCTCAAGAAGGATGAGACTGCTGCCGCCGCTGCCGAAGAGACCGGCGATGATGTTGAGATTATCGGCAAGAGCCCTGCCATGCAGGAAGTATTCAAGCTCATCGGCCGTGTCTCCAAGACTGAATTCCCTGTCTTTATCTACGGCGAAAACGGCACCGGTCGTGAACTGGTAGCCCTGGCCCTGCACAACCACTCCTATCGTCGTGACACCGGCTGCTTTGTGTCCGTAAACGTATCCTCTCTGCCTAAGGAAAGCATTGAGCATGAGCTTTTCTACAACGGCGACGGCATCTCCTGCGCCATCGAGCGTGCTCAGGGCGGTACTCTGTTCATCAATGAAATCTGCGACATGCCTGTTGATGCTCAGACCCGTCTGTTAACCGTGCTGCAGAGCAATGAATACCTGCCACTGGGTCAGAATGTTTCACGCAAATCTGATGTCCGTGTTATCGCCTCCAGCTCCCAGAACCTGGATGAGATGACCAAGCAGGGTACCTTCATTAAGGATCTGTACTTCCGTCTCAATGTTGTTCATATCAATATGCCTCCACTGAGAGACCGTAACAACGACATCCCGATGCTGGCAAAGCACTTCCTTACCCAGTGTGCCCGTGAGAACAATCAGGAACCTAAGAAGCTTACCTCTGAGGTTCTGGTATTCCTGTGCCGTCAGCAGTGGCCAGGCAATGTACGCCAGCTCAAGAACCTGTGTAAGTTCCTTACCATCATGGTAACCGGCCGCGACATTCAGATGTCCGACCTGCCAGCTGAGTTCATGGAAGCCCGCAACCAGCAGGCCCGCGTCACCACTTCAATTGCCGGCACCTCCAAGGAACCTACCTCCTGGCAGGAGCAGCTGCGTAACTGGGTTGACGGCCGTCTGCGTGCCGGTGAGCACGACATCCTCTCCGAGGCAACTCCGGAATTTGAGCGTGTCATGCTTGAGGCTGCACTTGCCTATACCAGCAATCATAAGCAGGAATCTGCCAAGCTGCTGGGCTGGGGCCGCAACACCCTGACCCGCAAGCTCAAGGAGCTCAACATCAACAGCTGATGATGATGCTGTCAGCAGACAGCCTTGAAGCCCGCTGACATCAGAGCAGGGGCTGTCTGTCTGTCTGTGAGTGCTCTGTTTTCCCCGGCCGCGTCCGAAACCCTCAGCACCTCCTGAGGTTTCGGACGTTGCTTTTTCAGCCCCAGCCCTTAAGGGCGCCCGGTCCCACCTGCCCCAACCTGCCC